>JAFEES010000100.1 GCA_018240995.1 Pseudomonadota bacterium
CTACCGGCGCACGCCGTTCTTGCAGATCGGCGCCGACATCTATTGCGACACGGCGCTGATCTGCGACGTGCTGGAGCACCTGCAGCCCGAACCCAGCCTGTACCCGCCGCACCTCAAGGGCGTGGCGCGCGTGTTTGCGCAATGGGCCGACGGCACGCTGTTTGCCGCCGCCATGGCCTACAACCTGCAGCCGCGCGCGGCCGAGGCGCTGTTTGCCAACTACCCCGCCGGCGCTGCCCAGGCCTTTAGCGCCGACCGCCGCGCCATGGGCATGGCGCACCCCAACCCGCAAGACGCCACGGCGGCCTACCGCTCCTACCTGCGGCGCATCGCCAACATGGTCGAAGAGCACGATTTTTTGTTTGGCGCCGAACCCTGCGTGGCCGACTTCGCTGCCTACCACCCGCTGTGGTTCACGCGCCATTGCGTGCCCATGATGGCCGACATCCTGAACGCCACGCCGGCCGTGCTGGAGTGGATGGATCGCCTGGCCGCCCTGGGCCAGGGGAGGGCGGAAAAATTCAGCGCCCAGGACGCCATCACGGTGGCCGCCGGCGCCGTGCCCCAGCCGCTGCCGCCCCAGGTGTTCCAGGACGAGCATGGCATTGCCCTGGGCAGTCGCGTGCGCATCGCCGCCGAGAGCTTTGGCACCGAGCCCACCGAGGGGCTGCTGCTCGCCGCTACGCGCATGCACTACACCCTGGCGCGCAGCGATGCGCGTGCGGGCGACCTGCATGTGCACTTCCCGCGCATAGGCTATGTGCTGCGCGCCGCTGATTGAGAAGGCTGGCTGATGATCGACGACTTTGCCGGCAAGACCGCCGTGCTCACCGGCGCGGGCTCGGGCTTTGGCCTGGAATGCGCACGCATCGCCGCGCGGCGCGGCATGCGGCTGGTGCTGGTGGACGTGCAGCAGGATGCGCTGGACGCCGCCGCCGCCGAGCTGGCCGCCACCGGCGCCCAGGTGCTGGCGCGCCGCGTCGATGTATCCAGCGCCGCGCAGATGGAGCAGCTGGCCCGCGACGTGCAGCGGCACTGGGGCGCGCCACACCTGGTGTTCAACAACGCCGGCGTGGCCGCCGCCGGGCTGGTGTGGGAGGGCAGCGCGCGCGACTGGGAATGGGTGCTGGGCGTGAACCTGATGGGCGTGGTGCATGGCGTGCGCCTGTTCACGCCGCTGATGCTGCAGGCTGCGCGTCATGATCGGCACTGGCGCGGCCATATCGTCAACACTGCCAGCATGGCCGGCCTGGTGGCGCCGCCCAACATGGGCATCTACAACGTCAGCTAGCATGCCGTGGTGGCGCTGACCGAAACCCTGTACCAGGATCTGGCCCTGGTCACCGACCAGGTGGGCGCCAGCCTGCTGTGCCCCTTCTTCGTGCCCACGGGCATCCATGACAGCGCGCGCAACCGTCCCCAAGATGGGGCGCGGGACAGGCCTACCACCAGCCAGCTCGTGGGCCAGGCCATGCTGGGCAAGGCCGTAAGCGCCAGCAGGGTCACGGCGCAGGAGGTGGCGCACCAGGTCTTCGACGCCGTGGCCAGGGGCCAGTTCTACATCTTCAGCCACCCGCAGGCGCTGGGCTCGGTGCAGTCGCGCATGCAGGATGTGCTGCAGTCGCGCAACCCCAGCGACCCCTTTGCCGCCAGGCCCGAGCTGGGCGAGCAGCTGCGCGCGGCGCTGCGTGCCAACTGATTTTGATAGCGCAAGGCGCTTGTCCAGCGCTGGTTTTTCCGCCACTTATCCCTCCGGGCAGGGCGGAAAACATCAGGCCGTAAAACGGCTTTTGCGTCCGCCAGCAAGGCGCGGAAAGCTATATTTTGAATAGCAAAAGATCAAGGCGCCGGCCGCACCAGCTGCACATGCAACCGCGTCGCCCGGCCCATGTCGCCGCGTGCCTCGCCGCTGGCCATGTCCACGGCCCAGCTTTGCTGCACCGTCATGCTGCTTTCGCCCGCGCCGCCGCGCGCCACGTTGCCGTAGGCATAGGGGTTGACGGCGTTGGTGTTCACGCTGGCCGTGCCCGTCCACAGCCAGTCGCGCGGCATGGCGGGAAAGAGTTGCTTGTCCACCGCTGGCGGCTGCGTCTTGCGGTTGACCAGGCGGCGCAGCTCGTTCACGCGCGGCAGGCGCCAGCGCACGCCGTCGGCCTGCCAGCGCTGGCGCGCCAGCGCCTGGGCCTCGCCATAGGTGAAGAGCTGGGCCACGCCGGTGCAGGCCTGGCCGTTCCAGCGCATGCCCTCCACACAACGCGGCCAGGCCAGGCGTGCGCGCGTGTCCAGCACCAGGCTGCCGTCGGGCGACAGCACCAGCGCGGGTTGGGGCGGCGCGGTTGGCGCGGTCGCTGCCGCATCGTCGCCGCTGTCCTCCTCGGTGGCGGCCACCGCCGGCAGCGCCAGCGCCAGGGCGACAAGGGCCAGGGCGGCGGCGCGCAGGCAGAGGGTTGGGAAGGGCAGGGACATGCGGCCCATTGTCTCGCCGGGCGGGTAGGCCAATGCCTCGAATAGCGCCGTTTTGAGGGCCTTCTTGCCTGCGCCCGGCGGGCTTTCGTGGCTGTGGCGACAATCGGGCGCATGTTTTCCCCAGCCCCTTGCCGCACGGTTTTGCGCGCCCCGTGTGGGGGCCGGCGATGAGCGCCGGGCCGCAGTCCGACGCCGTCGCCCCAGGCGACGGCCTGGCGCAACCGGCGCGCCGCCAGGCCATGCGGGTCATCATCCTGGGCCTGATGCTGGCCGTGCTCGACACCAGCCTGGTGAACCTGGCCCTGCCCGACATCGCGCGCCTGCTGCAGTCCAACGCTGCCGAGTCGGTGTGGGTGGTCAACGCCTACCAGCTCGCCACCCTGGTAGTGCTGTTGCCGCTGGCGGCACTGGGCGAGCGCTGGGGCTACCGGCGCGTATACCTGGCGGGCATCGCCCTGTTTGCCGTGGCCTCGGTGGGCGCCATGCTGGCCCAGTCGATGGCGACGCTGGTCGCCGCGCGCGCGCTGCAGGGCCTGGGCGCCGCCGGCGTGATGGCCGTGAACGCGGCCCTGGTGCGCCTGATCTACCCGCGCGCACTGCTGGGGCAGGGCATGGCGCTGAACTCGCTGGTGGTGGCCACGGCCTCCATGGCCGGGCCGACGGTGGCGGCGGCCATCCTGTCGGTGGCATCCTGGCCCTGGCTGTTCGCCATGAACCTGCCGCTGGGCCTCTATATCGGTTGGCTGGGGCGGCGCGCCTTGCCCTGCAACCCTCCGTCTGCGCATCGCGGGGCACGTTTTTCCGCCCCCGATGTGCTGCTCAACGGTGCCATGTTCACGCTGATCTTCCTGGGCGGCTCGCAGCTGGGCGTGCGCGGGCTGGCACCGGTGGGCGGCGGGTTGTCCGGCGCCTGGCTGCTGCTCGCCGGGCTGGCGGTAGGGGTGGTGTATCTGTGGCGCCAGTGGCGCCTGGCGGTGCCGCTGTTTCCCGTGGATCTGCTGCGCATACCCGTGTTCGCGCTGTCCATGGGCTCGTCCGTGGGCGCGTTTTGCGCGCAGATGCTGGGCTTTCTGGCCTTGCCGTTTCTGCTGCTGGAGGCGCAAGGCCGCAGCCACCTGGAGGCCGGCCTGCTGATCACCGCCTGGCCCCTGGCCACGGCCATGGTGGCGCCGCTGGCCGGGCGCCTTATAGGCCGCTACCCCGACGGCCTGCTGGGCGGCATCGGCATGGCGGTGTTCGCCGCCGGCCTGCTGGCGCTGGGCCTGCTGCCGGCCCAGCCGGCCGACTGGAACGTGGTCTGGCGCATGGCGCTGTGCGGCGCGGGCTTTGCGCTGTTCCAGTCGCCCAACAACCACACCATCGTCACCTCGGCCCCGCTGCACAGGAGCGGCGCGGCCAGCGGCATGCTGGGCACGGCGCGCCTCACCGGCCAGACCCTGGGCGCCGTGCTGCTGGCCGCCATCTTCGCGCTGCGGCCGGGACATGACGGCAGCTCGGAATCGCTGGCGCTGCTGCTGGCGGCCGGCTGCGCGGTGGCGGCGGGGGTGTGCAGTTCGCTGCGGGTGCGGCAGGGACGCTGATTCCGAAGGCGGATGCCCAAGCATCCGGCATCGCGCATCGGCATCAATTGCGCGTTTTGACTTCTACTTCCATCGTCTCGATAGGTGTCGATTCCCAGCGGCGTTTGAGCTGGAAGTTGAGTTTGTAGCTCCCCGAGGTGTTGGCACGCAGATGGAAAACCTGCGTGCCGCCATCACCCATGGCCGCCGCCGGCCCCTGCTTGAAATCGCTGCCGAGCAACTCCACGCCGACGGGAGACGACGGAAGTTCCCACAGGTAGCCAGTGGTCGGAGTGGAGTTCAACGGCACATCGAACGGAACTCCGACCGACACTATCAGCATGGCAGCACCCATCCAGCTATGCATACCACTTGTGATACATCGCCGAATCGGTGCCCTCCACGAAGCAGTCAAGTCGGCCAGATGCCCACGAACTCACGCCGACGCCCGACGACAGCAGTCCGCCAAGATCTTCTTCTCCGCTCCACGAGCCATTCCACCACTTGTGCATCATGTGGAAGCTTACGCCCGGATAGAAGATGTCGATGCGGTTGGGCCCCCAGGACACCGCGCCCGGGTCTCCCGCTACATAGCCCTGCAGGTTTTCCCAGTTGTGCCAGGTGGAACCATCCCACCACTTATGGTAAAGGCGGCTATCGGTACCCTTGGCAAAGCAGTCGAGCCGGTTCGCGCTCCAAGACGCGACGGCCGGCGACGAGTCGATGATGCCCCCCAGGTTCTCCCAGCCGTTCCAGTGGGCGCCATCCCACCACAGGTGCCACATAGCCGAGTCCATGCCGCGTGCAAATACGTCGATGCGGTTGGGCCCCCAGGACACCGCGCAAGGGTCGGACGAAAGAATGCCACCCAGGCTTTCCCAGCCGCTCCAGCCGCCCTGAAACCACTTGTGATAGAGCTTGTGGTCGGTACCGACGGCAAAGATGTCGAGGCGTCCGGATGCCCATGAGCAAATGGCGGGTCCACCCTGGATGACGCCCCCCAGGCTTTCCCAGCCGCGCCATGTCGTGCCGTCCCACCAGCGGTGCCAGACGGCGGAGTCGGTGCCGCGCGCCACCACGTCGATGCGATTGGCGGCCCAGGAGACGGCCGATGGCTTGGAAGTGATGATGCCGCCCAGGTTTTCATAGCCGTGCCAACTGACCGGCGGGGCGGGCAATATCACGCCCTGCGCCGTGGCGAAGGGATAGGCGTCGAACTTGCACTCGCCATAGCCGATCTTGAAAAAGCCGGCGTCGCCCCAGCTGGTGTTCCAGGAGTTCTTGCAGATCCAGCACTGCTCGGCCTCGGAGTACCCGATGACTTCCACGCAGTGCCCGCCCACGTAGCCACCGGTCACGTGGTGGTACACGCCGCCGCCATAGGAATAAAAGTCGTCGTAGACGTCAAACGACGCCGAGCACGGGCCGACATTGCTGAGGTAGTTCTTGCGATCGGTAATGCTGCTGAGGCTTCCATGCGATGTGATTTTCACCGCCGACGATCGGTTCGGAACGTTGACGCAATGCGGGATCCACAAATGCGTGGCGGGGTCGGTTTTTGGCGGGTTGTCAAACGCCGACATATAGGGGAAGCTGGAGTCAGGCAAGACGCCGCGTGCCTGGATCTGAGCCAGGCAGTCGTCGGCATACCAGCCCCCACAGGTCGCACCGTGCGAGGAGCAGAAATGGGAATCGGCCTCGGACAGGTCGAGCAGTTGGCCCTTCTCGATCGATGCCATCGATTCGACCAGTGCGGTACAGCAAAACGACACGCAGGAGCCGCATTGCTTCTGGTCTTTGACCGATGTGACGTGATTGCCGTTACGGTTGCGCCAGTCCACCGCAGGGGCAAAGGCTGGCGCCGCAACCGCCACGGGAGGAGGGGCTGCGGCTGCGGCCGCCACGGCCGGCGGAATGATGTTGCCCAGCAGCGCCCGCTTGGCGGCGTCGCTGAGCAGCGACTGCGGGGTTTGTCGTCCCGTCCAGCGCGCCTTGGCCTGAACCAGGTTGCTGGAGAGTGTCCGGATATCAATTGTCGGCATAAAACCTCCAGGGGTTTGCTGAGTTCAATCGAGAATCGCGGGGGAAAGAATACAGCGCCACGAAGCGGTTGCTCACTCCATGTTGAAACATCGGTGTCAACCGGCGTCCCCCCCCCTCGCGGTGCCGGAGCATGAGGGGGCATTTCGACGAAGAGGCGAGCCGGTCGGCCGCAAGTGGATCGCAGCAAACCCGGCTTATACGCCGTCAAACAACCCGCCCTGGTCGAGCAGCGCGTAGGCGATCTCGGGGTGACGTTCCATGCCTTTCTTGATGGCGGCGGGAATGGCCTGCCGCGTCTTGCGGCACAGCCCCGGCTGCTCGTGCACCAGGACTGCGATGCCGCGCAGGCTGCGCACCTCCTTGGTGCCGGCGACTATCGTGAGGCGTACGCCCAGTTGCTCGAACAGGCGCTGCTGCATGTGGCGCAGGTCGGCCAGGCTGTCGATCTGCTCCAGCCGCTGCACCAGGCGTTTTTCTTCCTCGCGCGTGAGCCGCAGGATGCGCAGGTCACCGGCGCTGGCCTGCAGCAGTGCCTCGCGCTGGCATACGCAGCTGCCGGGCGGGCATTCGGTGCGGATGGGAAAGGGCGGGGTGTCCATGGCGGGCGTCGATTATGGCGGGCGCCTACAGGCTGTCACAGGCCACCTGGCCCCTGTGGCAAACTCCCGCGCTTTCGTTTAGCGACAGGTTCCCAGGCACATGCAGCAGATCGTCAGGCAGTTGGCCGCAGAAATCAAAATCACCGAATCCCAGGTGCGCGCCGCCGTGGAGCTGCTCGATGGCGGCGCCACCGTGCCCTTCATCGCGCGCTACCGCAAGGATGCCACGGGCGGCCTCGACGACGTGCAGCTGCGCGAGCTCGACGCCCGCCTGGCCTATCTGCGCGAGCTCGATGACCGGCGCGGGGTCGTGCTGAAGGCCATCGACGAGCAGGGCAAGCTGACCGACGCCCTGCGCGCGCAGATCGCCGCCGCCGCCACCAAGCAGGAGCTGGAAGACATCTACCTGCCCTTCAAGCAAAAGCGCCGCACCAAGGGCCAGATCGCCAAGGAGTTCGGCATAGAGCCGCTGGCGGACAGGCTGCTGGCCGACCCGACGCTGGACCCGCACGAGGAGGCGCGCGCCTTCTGCCAGCCCGCGACCCTGCTGGACGATGGCAAGCCGGGGCCCGACTTTTCGACGACGTTTGCCGTGCTCGACGGCGTGCGCGACATTCTGTCGGAGCGCTGGGCCGAGGACGCGCAGCTGGTACAGCGGCTGCGCGAATGGCTGTGGGCCGAGGGGCTGCTGCGCTCCAAGCTGGTCGATGGCAAGAACGCGAATGACCCCGAGATCGCCAAGTTCCGCGACTACTTCGACTACGACGAACCCATAGGCCGCGTGCCCAGCCACCGCGCGCTGGCGGTGTTCCGAGGCCGTGGGCTGGAAATTTTGGAAGCCAAGCTGGTGCAGCCGCAGGAGCCGGAGGCAGGGCAAGCCAGCCTGGCCGAAGGCAAGATTGCCCTGCACCTGGGCTGGAGCCACGCCGGTCGCAAGAGCGATGACCTGCTGCGCAAATGCGTGGCCTGGACCTGGCGCGTCAAACTCAGCCTGTCCACCGAGCGCGACCTGTTCTCGCGCCTGCGTGAAGAGGCCGAGAAGGTCGCCATCAAGGTCTTTGCCGACAACCTGCGCGACCTGCTGCTGGCCGCCCCCGCCGGCCCCAAGGCGGTGATGGGGCTGGACCCGGGCATACGCACCGGTGTCAAGGTGGCCGTGGTGGATCGCACCGGCAAGCTGGTCGAGACCGCCACCGTCTACCCGCACGAGCCGCGCCGCGACTGGGATGGCAGCCTGGCCACGCTCGGCCGGCTGGTGCAAAAACATGGTGTGCAGCTGATAGCGATTGGCAACGGCACGGCCAGCCGCGAGACCGACAAGCTCGCTGCCGAGCTCATAAAGCTGATGCAAAAATCGGCCTCAGCACATGATGGACAAGCGCAGACAGCTATCGAAAAAGTAGTGGTGAGCGAGGCCGGCGCCTCGGTGTATTCCGCCAGCGAATACGCATCCCAAGAAATGCCCGACGTGGACGTGAGCCTGCGCGGCGCCGCCAGCATCGCCCGGCGCCTGCAGGACCCGCTGGCCGAGCTGGTGAAGATCGAACCCAAGAGCATTGGCGTGGGCCAGTACCAGCACGACGTGAACCAGAGCGAGCTGGCGCGCACCCTGGGCGCCGTGGTCGAGGACTGTGTGAACTCGGTCGGCGTGGACCTGAACACCGCCAGCGTGCCGCTGCTCTCGCGCGTCTCGGGCCTGTCGGGCAGCGTGGCCAAGGCCGTGGTGCGCTGGCGCGAGGCCCACGGTGCCTTCAAGAGCCGCAGGCAGCTGATGGAGGTCAGCGGCCTGGGCGCCAAGACCTTCGAGCAGGCGGCAGGCTTTTTGCGCATTCGCGGGGGCGACAACCCGCTGGACATGACCGGCGTGCACCCCGAGACCTACCCGGTGGTC
>JAFEES010000101.1 GCA_018240995.1 Pseudomonadota bacterium
GGGCGCGAATTCATCGCTTTCATCTTGTTCCGATACCTCCGTGTCGCTGTACTAGGGCGCCGGGCGGCCTACCGTTTGCTACAGAAAATGCAACAGCGCCGGGTATCATTCGCGCCCCATGCTTGAGCAACGCATACAACAGCATTTCATCGACAGCGCCGATTTGAAGTACCAGGCGGCGCAGGCCCTGAGCCAGCCCATAGCGGCCGCGATACAGGCCGTCCTGGCCTGCGTGACCAATGGCGCCAAGCTGCTCGCCTGCGGCAGTGGGCCGTCGGCCGCGCAGGCGCAGCAGCTGGCGGCCTTTTGCGTGACCGGTTTTGAGCGTGAGCGCCCCGAGCTGGCGGCGCTGGCCCTGGTGCCCGATGCGCTGTGGCTGGCCTCGGCCACGACCGGGGCGGGCGCGGATATCGCGTCCCTGGCGCGCCAGGTGCGTGCGCTCGGCCAGGCGGGCGACCTGTTGCTGGTCATCACCATCGCCGGCAACGAGCCGGCGATGCTGGAGGCCGTGCAGGCCGCCCATGAGCGCGACATGACCGTGGTGGCCCTGACCGGCCGCGACGGCGGCGCCCTGGCCACGCTGCTGCGCGAGACCGATGTGCAGATCTGCGTGCCGCACGACCGCGCCGCGCGCGTGCGCGAGGTGCATGCGCTGGTGCTGCATTGCCTGTGCGACGGCGTGGATGCACAGTTACTTGGAGAACAGGAGAGTCTTGTATGAAATCCCCAATGAAGCGAACTCTGGGCGCGGTGCTGGCCGCTGCCACCCTGGGCGTCAGCCTGACGGCCTGCGTGCCGCTGGTGGTGGGTGGCAGCGCCGTGGTGGGCACGATGGTGGCCGTGGACAGGCGCACCACGGGTACGCAGGTCGAGGACGAGGGCATAGAGCTGCGCACCGCCAGCCGTATCCGCGAGGCCCTGGGCGAGCGCGCGCATGTCAACGTGACCAGCTACAACCGTCAGGTGCTGCTCACCGGCGAGGTGCCCACGGCGGCCGACAGCCAGAAGGTGGAGCAGATCGCGCTGGCCGTGGAGAACGTGCGTTCGGTGGTGAATGACCTGGGCGTGATGGCCGTGTCCTCGCTGTCGCAGCGTTCCAAGGACACCTTCATCACCGGCAAGGTGCGCGCCAGCCTGGTGGATGCCAAGGACTTGACCGCCAACGCCTTCAAGGTGGTGACCGAGCGCAACGTGGTCTATCTGATGGGCCGCGTGACGCCGCGCGAGGCCAAGCGCTCGGCCGAGATCGCCCGCGGCGTGGACGGCGTGCACAAGGTGGTGCGCGTATTCGAGGTCATCTCCGAGGATGAGCTGGCACGCATGGCGCCGGCGCCAGCGCCGCAGACTCCGGCCCCCGCCAAGCCCTGAAGGGCCTGGCCGCTCACCTTCAGGATTTGGGCGCTGCCAGCCGGGTGATCAGGCTGGAGGTGTCCCAGCGGTTGCCGCCGGCGCACTGCACGTCGGCGTAGAACTGGTCTACCAGGGCCGTCACCGGCAGGCGTGCGCCATTGCGCTTGGCTTCCTCAAGCACCAGCCCCAGATCCTTGCGCATCCAGTCCACGGCAAAGCCGAAGTCGAAGCGACCCTCGAGCATGGTCTTGCCGCGGTTGTCCATCTGCCAGCTCTGCGCCGCGCCCTTGCCGATGACGTCGAGCACCAGCGGCATGTCCAGCCCCGCCTGCTGGCCGAAGGCAATGGCCTCTGCCAGGCCCTGCACCAGGCCGGCAATGCAGACCTGGTTCACCATCTTCGCCAGCTGGCCGGCGCCGCTGTCGCCAATGCGCGTGCAGGCGCGCGAGAACGCCATGGCCGTGGGGCGCATGGCATCGAACGCCGCCGGGTCGCCGCCGCACATCACCGTCAGCTGGCCGTTTTGTGCCCCCGCCTGGCCGCCGGACACGGGTGCGTCGATGAACTGCAGGCCCAGGGCGCGGGCCGCGGCGTACAGCTCGCGCGCCACCGCGGCCGAGGCCGTGGTGTGATCCACGAAGATGGCGCCGGCCTGCATGCCGGCAAAGGCGCCATCGGCACCCAGCACCACGCTGCGCAGGTCGTCGTCATTGCCCACGCAGCAAAAGACGATCTCCGCGCCCTGCGCCGCCGCGCGTGGCGTATTGGCGTGTTTTACGCCGGCAGCGCCCTTGAATTCAGCGCGCCAAGCTTCTGATTTTGTAGCGGTGCGGTTGTACACGGTGACCTGGTGGCCGGCGGCGGCCAGGTGCCCCGCCATGGGGTAGCCCATGACCCCCAGGCCTAGGAAGGCCACGCGGCGCGCGGCTGCTGGTTCGTAACTGCGTGGATGGATGCTGCTCATGGTGCTTGGCTCTCCTGGAAAAACAAGGCCCGTCGGGCATGGTAAGCCGGACGGGCCGAAGGTTTGGTTTGGTGCGTTCAGACGATGGCGAAATGCTCGGTGCCCGCGGACAAGTCGGCGGTCTTGGCACGCTGGCTGCCAAGCTTGATCTGCAGTCGCAAGTCGTTCACCGAGTCGGCGTTGCGCAGCGCGTCCTCGTAGCCTATGACATTCGCCTCGAACAGGTCGAACAGCGCCTGATCGAAGGTCTGCATGCCCAGGTTGCGGCTCTTTTTCATGATCTCCTTGATCTCGGCCACCTCGCCCTTGAAGATCAGGTCGGCGATCAAGGGGGTATTGAGCATGATCTCGACCGCGGCCGCGCGCCCCTTGCCGTCCTGCTTGGGCAGCAGGCGCTGCGACACCATGGCCTTGAGGTTCAGCGACAGATCCATCAACAGTTGCTGGCGGCGCTCCTCGGGGAAGAAGTTCACGATGCGATCCAGCGCCTGGTTGGCGCTGTTGGCGTGCAGCGTGGCCAGGCACAGGTGGCCGGTCTCGGCAAAGGCCACGGCATGTTCCATGGTCTCGCGGTCGCGGATCTCGCCCATCAGGATCACGTCGGGCGCCTGGCGCAGCGTGTTCTTCAGGGCCGCTTCCCAGCTGTCCGTGTCCAGGCCCACCTCGCGCTGCGTGACCACGCAGTTCTTGTGCGGGTGCACGAACTCGATGGGATCCTCGACGGTGATGATGTGACCGTGCGAGTTCTCGTTGCGCCAGTCCACCATGGCCGCCAGGGTGGTGGATTTACCCGAACCCGTGGCGCCTACCAGGATGCACAGGCCGCGCTTGGTCATGGCCACCTCCTTGAGCACCTGGGGCACGCCCAGGCCGTCTATGGTGGGCAGGGTCAGCGGAATCGTGCGCAGCACCATGCCCACGCGACCCTGCTGGATGAAGGCATTGACGCGAAAGCGCCCTATGCCGGCGGGCGAAATCGCGAAGTTGCACTCCTTGGTGCGCTCGAAGTCGGCCACCTGCTTGTCGCTCATGATGGAGCGTGCCAGCGTCAGCGTGTGCGCCGGCGTGAGCGGCTGCGGCGAGACCTTGGTGACCTTGCCATCGACCTTGATCGCCGGCGGAAATTCGGCCGTGATGAACAGGTCGCTGCCGCCGCGGCTGACCATGAGCTTGAGCAGGTCGTTGATGAACTTGCTGGCCTGATCGCGTTCCATTGTTTTCCTCCCCGTGTCTTGCTTGTTAGCGCTGGTTCTCGCTCAGGCGTGCGCTGACCACGCGCAGGCGCAGCGACAGCTTGCGCGCCAGCAGCGCCACCAGGCTGGCGGCGAGTTGCGGATCCTGCGCCATCATCTCGTCCATGGCCTCGGCGCTGAGCACCGCCACCTCGCAGTCGGTGAGCGTGGTGCAGGCGGAAAAACGCATGCCGCTGTCGAGCAGCGACATCTCGCCCAGGATGTCGCCCGGGCGCGTCTCGGCCAGGCGCAGCTGCTCGCCCCAGGGCTGCACGCGATCCACGGCGATGGTGCCGCTGAGCAGCACCACCATGAAGTTGCCGTACTCGTCCTGGCGGATCACGTCGCGGTTCGGCGGGATGGAGGCAAACTCAAAGAAGCGCTCCATGCGCTCCACAGCGCTTTGCTCCAGGTGCGCCATGTATTTGTCCTTGGCCCACAGCGACTGCAGCAGCTTGCCGCCGCGGCTCTTGGCCAGGCGCTTGGCACCCACCTCCACGGCGCGCGCCTCCCAGGGCACGAGCAGCGACTCGTCCACCCCCAGGCTGGCAAAGGCGGTGGTGAAAAGTACCGAGTCGCCTGCGTCCTCTCCCGGTTTGTTCACCTTGGACTTCAGCAAATTGAGAATGCCTTTCATGATCGGGCTCCGATACGCCAGCCGCGCGTGGTGGCGTTTAAATGTTGGGTAGACGGATGGTGCTGCATCAGCCGGGGAAGTTCTCGGGGATCTTGGCCTTGCTGCGTGCTTCGGCCGGGCTGATGATGTTGCGCCGCACCAGATCCGTCAGGTTCTGATCCAACGTCTGCATGCCCACGCTGTTGCTGGTTTGGATGGTGGAGTACATCTGCGCCACCTTGGCCTCGCGGATCAGGTTGCGGATGGCGCTGGTGCCGGTCATGATCTCGTGCGCCGCCACGCGGCCCGAGCCGTCCTTGAGCTTGCACAGCGTCTGCGAGATCACGGCCACCAGGGACTCCGACAGCATGGCGCGCACCATCTCCTTTTCCTCGGCGGGAAAGACGTCGATCACGCGGTCAATGGTCTTGGCGGCGCTGGAGGTGTGCAGCGTGCCGAACACCAGGTGGCCGGTCTCCGCGGCCGTCATGGCCAGGCGTATGGTCTCCAGGTCGCGCAGCTCGCCGACCAAGATGGCGTCCGGGTCTTCGCGCAGGGCCGAGCGCAGGGCGTTGGAAAACGACAGCGTCATGGGCCCGACCTCGCGCTGGTTGATCAGGCATTTCTTGGATTCGTGCACGAACTCAATGGGATCCTCGATGGTCAGGATGTGGCCGTACTCCGACTCGTTGAGGTGGTTCACCATGCCCGCCAGCGTGGTGGACTTGCCCGAGCCCGTGGGGCCGGTCACCAGCACCAGGCCGCGGGGCTTCAGCGCCAGATCGGCAAAGATCTTCGGCGCGTTCAGCTGCTCCAGCGTCAGGATCTTGCTGGGAATGGTACGAAACACCGCGCCCGCACCGCGGTTTTGGTTGAAGGCGTTGACGCGAAAGCGCGCCAGGCCGTCGATCTCGAAGGAAAAATCCACCTCCAGGAACTCTTCATAGGCCTTGCGCTGGGAGTCGCTCATGATGTCGTAGACCATGGCATGCACGGTCTTGTGATCCAGCGCATCGACGTTGATGCGCCGCACATCGCCATGCACCCGGATCATGGGTGGCAGGCCTGCCGACAGATGCAGGTCTGAGGCCTTGTTCTTCACGCTGAAGGCCAGCAACTGGGTGATGTCCACGGGTTCCCTCTTGATCGTTTGATACGCTTAGTAAAAGATTAAACATTATGACCACGATTGCAGACAAGCTCCAGAGTGTGCGCGCTCGCATCGCGCAGGCCTGTGCCGCGGCCGGGCGCCCGGCCGACGCCGTGGCCCTGCTGGCCGTCTCCAAGACCTTTGGCCCCCAGGCGGTGCACGCGGCGGCGCTGGCCGGCCAGTGTTGTTTTGGCGAGAACTACATCCAGGAGGCGGTGGACAAGATCACCCAGGTGGCCGCCATGGGCCTGCCCCAGCCCCTGCAATGGCATTGCATAGGCCCGGTGCAAAGCAACAAGACGCGCCTGGTGGCCGAGCATTTCGACTGGGTGCATACGCTGGACAGGCTGAAGACGGCGCAGCGCCTGTCCGATCAGCGCCCGGCCGATTTACCGCCGCTGCAGGTGTGCATTCAGGTGAACGTGGACGGCGGCGCCAGCAAGGCCGGCGTGCCGCCCGAGGAGGCGCTGGAGTTGGCGCGCGCTGTGGCGCAATTGCCACGCTTGTGCCTGCGTGGGGTGATGAGCATCCCCGACGAGCTGCCCGACGCCGCCCAACAGCTGGCCGTGCATCTGCGCGTGCGCCAGGTGTTCGATGCGCTGCGCGCCCAGGGTGGGGCCGGGTTCGGGGCATTCGACACCCTGTCGCTGGGCATGACCGGCGACCTGGAGGCCGCCGTGGCCGCGGGCAGCACCATGGTGCGCGTGGGCAGCGGCATCTTTGGCGCGCGTCACTACCCGGCGGTCCCGCCCGCCTGAGGTGCTAAGCTGCCCCGTTGTTGCAATTTTGGAAGGAGACAACCCCATGCCCGGCCTGCTGCCCGACATCGACCCCGATGGCCTGCTCGAATTCTCGGTGGTCTATACCGACCGCGCCCTGAACCACATGTCCAAACGCTTCACCGGCGTGATGCAGGACATACTGGCCGCACTCAAGCAGGTCTACAACGCCCACACGGCGGTGCTCGTGCCGGGCAGCGGCACCTTTGGCATGGAGTCCGTGGCGCGCCAGTTCGCCAATCGCGAGAAGGTGCTCATCGTGCGCAATGGCTGGTTCAGCTACCGCTGGAGCCAGATCTTCGACGCCGGCGGCCTGGGCGGCGGCGCCGTGGTGTGCAAGGCGCGCCGCCAGGGCGAAGGGCCGCAGGCGCCCTGGGCGCCTTGCCCGGCGGCCGAGGTGGTGGCCGCGATCCGCGCTGAGCAGCCCAAGGTGGTGTTCGCGCCGCATGTGGAGACGGCCAGCGGCATCATGCTGAGCGATGACTACATCCGCTCGTTGAGCGACGCGGCGCATGAGGTGGGCGCGCTCTTCGTGCTCGACTGCGTGGCCTCGGGCGCGATGTGGGTGGACATGGAAAAGACCAGCGTGGACGTGCTGATCAGCGCGCCGCAAAAGGGCTGGAGCAGCTCGCCCTGCTGCGCCATGGTGATGCTGTCGGCGCGCGCGCGCGAGGCCATCGAGGGCACGACCAGCAGCAGCTTCTCCTGCGACCTGAAAAAGTGGATGCAGATCGCCGAGGGCTATGAAAAAGGCCAGCATGCCTACCACGCCACCATGCCCACCGACGCCCTGGTGCGCCTGCGCGACGTGATGCTGGAGACGCGCGCCTATGGCTTTGACAAGGTGCGCGCCGAGCAGATGGAACTGGGCGCCAAGGTGCGCGCGCTGCTGGAATCACGCGGCTTTCCCAGCGTGGCCGCCGAGGGCTGGAAGGCACCCGGCGTGGTGGTGAGCTACACCACCGACCCAGGCATCCAGAGCAGCAAGAAATTCCTCGACGTGGGCCTGCAGACCGCATCCGGCGTGCCGCTGCAGTGCGACGAGGGGCCCGACTTCAAGACCTTCCGCATCGGCCTGTTCGGCCTGGAGAAATGGCACAACGTGGATCGCACCGTGGGCCAGCTGGCGGCGGCGCTGGACAAGGTGGCCGCCGCCGGTTGACGGCATCGGTTGTTCATGGTGCTTGGCGCCAACCGCAGGGCATGAAACCTGGGCGCCACGTCACCGCCGTCATTCCCGCGCAGGCGGGAATCCAGGAGGGTCGGCAGGGTGCACTGGTTCCCCGCCTGCGCGGGGATGACGATGGCAAGGGTTGGGGTGAGGCCAAATGGTGTCACTTCAGCCCGTTGCCATGATGCCTATCAGCAGGGCGCGCGCGCCGTCCCAGATGATTTCCACGCCCACGCACAGCAGCATGAAGGCCATCAGGCGCAGGAATACGACCTGCCCGGTCTCGCCCAGGCGCTGCAGCAGCCGGTTGGCGTAGCGAAAGGTCAGCGCCACCAACATGCCCAGCAGCAGCGCCGCGGCCAGGCCGCCGGCGATGTTGGCCATGGTTTCCGTCACGCTGCGCCGCGTGTGCAGGCTGGCGCCCAGGGCAATTGCCACGGCGATGGAGCCGGGGCCGCAGGTCAGCGGAAAGGTCAGCGGGTAAAAGGCCTTGATGCGCACCCTATCCTCGTTCAGCGACTGGGCCATTTGCGTCGTGTCGTCGCTGGCGCCCTGCTGGGCATGCAGCATGCGCCAGGCGATCGAGGCCACCACCATGCCCCCGGCCACGCGCACCACCGGCAGCGACACGCCGAAGAAATCCAGCAGGTACGAGCCTATGAGCATGGCTCCGGCCAAAAGCAGCGCGGCGTTCTTGCCTATGCGCAACGCCAGCCGGGCGCGGCCGGCGTCGCTCAGGCCACGCGTGAAGTCCACGAACACCGGCGCCGACGCCAGCGGGTTGATGATGGGCAGTACGCCGGCCAGCGCGAACAGCAGGCTCTTGCCGAAGGCTGCGAGCAAAAACGAGGCGGATAAATCCATGGGCGCTACTGTACGCGCCGCAGCCGTCAAAAACGCGGCAAATCGGGGTGGCTGAGCCGGCCGCCGCGCACCAGCATCTTGCCGTACTCGGCGCAGCGGTTGTGCGTCGGGATGACCTTGCCGGGGTTGAGCAGCCCGGCGGGGTCGAAGGCCATCTTCAAGGCCACCATTTGCGCGTTTTCCTCGGCCGTGAACTGGGTGCACATGCTGTTGAGCTTCTCCACGCCCACGCCATGCTCGCCCGTCACCGTGCCGCCCATGGCCACGCTGGTCTCCAGGATGTCGGCGCCGAACAGTTCGCAGCGGTGCAGCTCATCGGGGTCGTTGGCGTCGAACAGGATCAGCGGGTGCAGGTTGCCGTCGCCGGCGTGGAACACGTTGCAGCAGCGCAGGCCGTATTT
>JAFEES010000102.1 GCA_018240995.1 Pseudomonadota bacterium
GACGCCCGGGGCGCGCACCTGGCGGCGTCCTATGCCGGCGAGCAGTTCAGCCTGCGCTACGACGGCTCTATCGCCCAGGCCGGCAACTACAAGGCGGCGCGCGGCTTCAAGAGCGCCGGCCCCGCCGCCAGCGACAAGCCCACGCATTGGCTGGGCGCCGACGAGGTGGGCTCCAGCAGCTACAAGACGCGCAACCACGCACTGACCATGGCCTGGCGCGGCAGCACCGACCTGGTGGAGCTGCGCCTGGGCCTGCAGGACATACCCTTCCAAAACTACCCGAACCAGCGCATGGACATGACGCGCAACGACAGCCAGCAGTTCAACCTGCGCTACCAGGGCCAGTTCGGCTGGGGCCGCCTGGAGGCGCGCGCCTACCACGAGGCCACGCGCCACGCCATGAACTTTGGCGCCGACAAGCAGTTTTGGTACGGCCCCGCCGCCAACGTGCCCGGCATGCCCATGGACACGCGCGGGCGCACCAGCGGCGTGCAGCTGCGCGGCGACCTGGAGCTGTCCGAGCGCGACACGCTGCGCGTGGGCCTGCTGGCACAGCGCTACCGCCTGAACGACTGGTGGCTGCCCTCGGGCGGCGGCATGGCGCCCGACACCTTCTGGAACATCCGCAACGGCCAGCGCGACCGGCTGGAGGTCTTTGCCGAATGGGAGGCGCGCTGGAGCCCGCAGTGGCTCACCCAGATCGGCCTGCGCGCCGGCCAGGTGCGCATGGACAGCGGCGCGGTGCAGGGCTACAACAGCGGCTACGCGGCCGAGGCCAAGGCCTTCAACGCCCGCGACCGCCAGCGCACCGACCACAACTTGGACTTCACCGCCCTGGCGCGCTACACCCACAACGACCAGGCCAGCTACGAATTCGGCTTTGCGCACAAGACGCGCTCGCCCAACCTGTACGAGCGCTACACCTGGTCCACCGGCGGCATGGCCATGCGCATGATCAACCTGGTGGGCGACGGCAACGGCTACGTCGGCAACCCCGACCTGCGCCCCGAGGTGGCCAACACCCTGAGCGCCACGGCCGACTGGCACGATGCCACGGGCGAACGCTGGGGCGTGAAGCTGACGCCCTACGTCACGCGAGTCAACGACTACATAGGCGCCGAGCGCTGCTCCGGCGGCGTGGGCGCCATGACCTCCTGCACAGCGGCCAACGCCGGCGCCACGCAGGGTTTTGTCTACCTGCGCTTTGCCAACCAGGACGTGCGCCTGCACGGCCTGGATCTGTCGGGCTTTGCGCGCCTTGCCGACAGCGCCGCCTGGGGCCGCTTCACCCTGCACGGCATGCTGGGCCATGTGCGCGGCAAGGACAGGCGCACGGGTGACAGCCTCTACGCCATCATGCCGCTGAACGCCCGGCTGGCCCTGGCCCACGACAAGGGCGGCTGGAGCAGCACCGCCGAGCTGCTGATGGTGGGCGCCAAGACCCATGTCTCCGCCGTGCGCAACGAAGTGCCCACCGCCGGGTACGCCCTTTTGAACCTGCGCACCAGCTACGCCTGGCAAGCCTGGCGCCTGGATCTGGGCCTGGACAACGTCTTCAACCGCTTCTACCAGCACCCGCAGGGCGGCGCCTACCTGGGCCAGGGCCGCACCATGGCCGGCACCGCCCTGCCCTGGGGCGTGCCGGTGCCGGGCATGGGGCGCTCGCTGTACCTGGGGGCGACGCTGAAGTTCTGACGCTGCACGGCCCCGCGCCTGGGCGAGAATCGGCCATGGACTTAGAAAAACAACCGGCCCAGGCGCAGGACACTGCGGTGCTGCTGTGCAACCTGGGCACGCCCGACGCTCCCACCGCACCGGCGCTGCGCCGCTACCTGGCGCAGTTCCTCTCCGACCCGCGCGTGGTAGAGATACCGCGCGCCGCCTGGCTGCCCATATTGCACGGCATCATCCTGCGCACGCGCCCGGCCCAGTCGGCCGCCAAATACGCCAGCATCTGGACCGCCGAGGGCTCGCCCCTGGCGGTGTGGACGCACAAGCAGGCCCTGATGCTGCGCGGCTGGCTGGGCGAGGCGGGTGTGCAGGCCCGGGTGCTGCCCGCCATGCGCTACGGCCAGCCGGCGATTGCCGCGCAGCTGCAGGCGTTGCAGGCGGCCGGCGTGCGCCGCGTGCTGGTGCTGCCGCTGTACCCGCAGTATTCGGCCACCACCACCGCCAGCGTGGTGGACGCCGTAAGCGCCTGGACGGGCGACGCGCGCCACTTTCCCGAACTGCGCTTCGTGAACGACTACCACGACCACCCGGACTACATCGCCGCCCTGGCCGCCAGCGTGCGCGCCCACTGGCGGCGCGAGGGCGCACGCGCCGACAAGCTGGTGCTGAGCTTTCACGGCATACCCGAGCGCAACGTGCGCCTGGGCGATCCCTATGCCGCGCAATGCCGCAGCACGGCGCGCCTGCTGACGCAGGCCCTGGGCCTGGCCGACGACCAATGGCTGCTGACCTTCCAATCGCGCTTCGGCCGCGCCAAATGGCTGGAGCCCTACACCCAGCCCACGCTGGAGCGGCTGGCGGCCACGGGCCTGGCCAGCGTGGACGTGCTCTGCCCCGGCTTTGCCGCCGACTGCCTGGAGACGCTGGAGGAGATCAACATGGAGGTGCGCCAGGCCTTCCTGCAGGCGGGCGGCAAGCGCTTTGCCTACATTCCCTGCCTGAACGACGACCACGCCTGGATCAACGCGCTGTCACGCATTGCGCAGACCCATCTGGCGGGCTGGATCAACCCCGCCGCCAAGGACAGACCATGACCACCACCTGCCTCCAGCTGGCGCCAGAACAGCTGCGCCTGCACATCACCCCGGAAGGCCTGGGCTTTGCCGACACGCGCGCGCTGGTGGGCGAGCCCCTGCCGTGGATAGGCCAGCAGCGCGCGTTCGAGGCGGCACGCTTCGGGCTGGCCATGCAGCAGCCCGACTACCACCTGTTCGTGCTCGGCGAGGTCGGCAGCGGGCGCGCGTCGCTGATGCGCCAGGCCATGAAGGACGCGGCCGCCGGCCGGCCCGTGCCGCCCGACCTGTGCTTTCTGCACGACTTCGACGCCCCCGAACGCCCGCGCGCGCTGCGCCTGCCGGCCGGCCAGGGGCACCAGCTGCGTGACCAGATCGCCGCCTGGAGCCGCTTGCTGCAGGCCGAGATCCCCAAGCGCCTGGCCGCGCCCGACGTGAAGAGCGAGAGCGAGCGCATCGCCAAGCGCTACCAGAGCGACGAGGCGCGCGCCTTCGGCGAGCTGGCCGAATTTGCCCGCGCGCGGCGCTTTCGCCTGGTGCGCGACGAGGGCCAGATGGTCTTCACCCTGCTCGGCCCCAGCGGCGAGGAGCCCCTGACCGAGACCGACGCCGCCGCCCTGAGCGCGGCCGAGCGCGGCGCCATCGAGCAGGCCGAGCAGGAGCTGCGCGCCGAGATCGTGCGCTTTCTCGACCGCACGCGGCCGCTGGAGCGCGCGCGCGACGAGGCGCTGGCCCAGCTCTTGCGCCAAAGCGCCGGCCCGCTGGTCACGCATGGCCTGGACGACGTGCGCCAGGGCCTGCGCAAGCAGATCAAGGACACGGTCAAGCTCGGGCGCTGGCTGGATCAGGTGCAAGCGCAGATGCTGGACAACCTCGATCTGTTCGTGCCCCACGAGGGCGGCCAGGGTGATGAGGCGCTGGACGACGAGCGCCGCGAGCAGCTGGCCGACCTGCTGGCGCTGTGCCAGGTAAACCTGGCGGTGGACAACGCCGGCCTCACCGGTGCGCCGGTGGTGATCGAAGACAACCCGCAGCTGCGCAACCTGTTCGGCCATATCCAGTACGAATCGGGCGAGGATGCGCCCTACGCGGACTTTTCCGGCATCCACGCTGGCGGCCTGCTGCGCGCGCATGGCGGTTTTCTGATGCTGTTTTTGCGCGACCTGGCGGGCGACGCGCCGCTGTGGGAGCGACTGCGGCGCTTTCTGCGCTGCAACCGCGTGACCATTGAAGACCAGGCCGCGGGCCATGGCAGCGGCGCGCCCGTGGCGCTGCAGCCCGAGGGCGTGGACGTGGAGGTGAAGATCGTGCTCATAGGCTCTGCCGCCGAGTACTACCTGCTGCAGGACGGCGACGCCGACCTGGCGCGGCGCTTTCGCGTGAAGGTGGACTTTGCCGAGCAGTTCCGCGCCAACGGCGCCACGCACCACGCCAGCAGCGTGTTCCTGGCGCGCTCCTGCGCGCGTCGCGCCCTGCCGCACTGCACGGCTGCGGCGGCGGCGCGCCTGCTGGAATTTAGCCACCGCGAGGCCGACGACCAACAGCGCCAAAGCGCCAGCTTTGCCAGCCTGGAGGCGCTGCTGGTGGAAAGCTGCGCCCAGGCACGCGCACGCGGTGCAGCCCTGACCGACGCCCACGACGTGGACGCGGCGCTGGCCGCCAGGCGCGCACGCCACAACGCGCCCGAGGAAGCCCTGCACGAGGCCATTGCCGAGGGCGAGCTGCTCATCACGCTGGAGGGGGCGCGCATGGGCCAGCTCAACGCGCTCACGCAAATCGACATGGGCGACTACCGCTTCGGCTTCCCGGTGCGCATCACGGCGCGCACCCACGCCGGGCGCGAGGGCGTGGTGAACATCGAGCGCGAGGTGGAGATGTCCGGCCCCATCCACGACAAGGGCGTGCTCATCCTGCAAAGCTACCTGAGCGCCCTCTTCGGCCACCTGGCGCCGCTGGCGCTGAACGCATCCATCGTCTTCGAGCAGGAGTACAGCGGCATCGAGGGCGACTCGGCCTCCTGCGCCGAGCTGTATGCGCTGCTGTCGTCCCTGTCGGGCCTGGCGCTGCGCCAGGACATCGCCGTGACCGGTGCGCTGAACCAGCATGGCGAGGTGCTGCCCGTGGGCGGGCTGAACGAAAAGATCGAAGGCTGGTTCCGCGTCTGCGCACAGGCGGGCCTGACGGGCACGCAGGGCGTGCTGATCCCGGCGCGCAACCAGCGCCACCTGATGCTCTCGCCCCAGGTGGTGCAGGCCGTGGCCGGCGGGCAGTTTCATGTGTATGCCGCAGAGCATGTGAGCCAGGGCATCGCCCTGCTCACCGGCGAGCGCGCCGGCCTGGCGCCTGGCGAGCATCTATCAGCCAGCGTGCATGCGCGCGCCGAGGCCACGTTGCTGGCCTACCGCCGCGCCTGGCAGGCCATGGCGCTGGGGCGCAGGCTGGTGCGGCGCGAGCGCTGATCAGTATCGAGGCTGGTGCGTCAGCGCTCCATCCACCACTGAATGACGATCTTCGCCAGGTAGCCGATAAAGCCCACGCCCAGGCCCAGAAAGATCACGAAGGTGCCAAACTTGCCGGCCTTGGACTCGCGCGCCAGCTGCAAGATGATGAACACCATGAACAGGATGAAGGCCCCCACCCCGTAGGTGAGGAAGAAATGGGCTATTTGCTGTTCTGTGTACCCAAAAATCACAATAACTTCCTACCAACAATCACGGAGCCTCACGGCGCAGGCGCGTCGAGCGGGGCAAACGCCGAGGCATCGACCAGCTCGCGGTACGCATGCCAGCTGGCGTGGCCGAGCAGCGGCATCACGACCACCAGACCGATCAGCAGCGTGCCCAGGCCCAGCAGGGTCAAGACCACAATCGAGGCCGCCCACAGCGCCATGGCCACCGGGTTGGCCAGCACCACCGCCCAGCTCGTCAGCACGGCCTGGCGCACGCTGATGCGCCGGTCCAGCAGCAGCGGCATGGCCACCACGCTGGACGCAAAGATCGGCGCCGCCAGAAAACTGCCCAGCGCCAGCCAGATGGCAAACAGCGCCCCGTCGCGCTCCAGCACCACATGGCGCACGAAATCCATGGGCGTGTCCACACGCACCGGCGACAGCGTGTAGATCAGCGATGCCGAGATCGCCACCCAACCCGTGGCCGCCAGCGACAATAGCAGGCCGAAGCGCACCAGGCTCCAGTAGCCCTGATGTTGCGCCTGCCCGGCATGGCTGCGCTGCCAGCTGACCCAGGTCTGCCACACCAGGCCCGGCCCCACGCGCTCGCCACGCTCCAGGGCGCGGCTGACGGCATACAGGCTGGTGGCCAGCATAGGCCCGACGATCAAAAAGCCCGACAGCGTGCCGGCAACGAACCAGAAGCGGTTATGGCCCAGCGCCAGGATGGCGGCGCCCAGCACGGCCAGGAACAGCCCATGGGCCAGGCTCAAGAGGGGCGCATGCGCCATGTCGCGCAAGGCATGGCCCAGCCACGACAACGGCCGCAGCAGGCCTATGGTGCGCACCCGGGGCAGCACAAGCGGCGAAACGGAATGGGTACTGGGGCTAGGGGGCATGGGACGCTGCAGTGCAATGACCGGGGCAGTCTACTGCAGCCGGGCATCTGCCGGCCGCACGGGCACAAACTGGCCGCTTATGACCGCCGGAGATAACAACAAGACAATTCTGTAGTTCGCGAATCAAAGGGCCGCCGACACAATCGCGGCCATCATTGCCCAGGATCAGCCATGAAGAAACTGCTTGCCATCGCCGCATTTGCCACGTCCTTTCACGCCGCCTGGGCCGCCCAGCCGTTGCTCAGCCCCGCTGAGCTCAGCGCCCAGCAGGCGGCAGCAAGTGCGCCGCAGGTGATCGACATCCGCGATCCGGCCAGCTACAGCGCCCAGCATATTCCCGGTGCCATCAGCGCCCCCTATGGCAAGTGGCGCGGCCCGGCAAGCAACCCCGGCGAGCCGCTGGACGCGCCCACACTGACCGAGCTGGCGCAATCACTCGGCCTCACCGCCGGCACGCATGCCGTCGTCGTCTCCAGCGGCGCCGATGCCGCCGACTTCGGCGCCGCCGCGCGCGTGTACTGGACGCTGAAACTGCTGGGCCTGAAGGAGCTGTCCATCCTCAACGGCGGCATGAAGGCCTGGGAAGACGCCAGGCTGGCGCAAGACCAGGTCGTGCCCCAGGTGGCGCGCAGCCAGTACCAGCCGCAGCTGGACACCAGCCTGCTGGCCACGCGCGAAGAGGTGGGCCAGCACATCAAACTCAGCAACGCCGCGCTGGTGGATGCGCGCCCCGAGGCCTTCTACCTGGGCAAGGCGCGCGCACCCGCGGCGAAGATCGCCGGCACCCTGCCCGGCGCCCAGCAGCTCGATTTCAAGCAGTGGTTCGTGCCCGGCACCGCCACCTTCGTGGACCAGGCCACGGCGCACAAGGTGGCGGCCCAGGTCAGGCGCGAGCAGGGGCAGGATCTGGTGGCGTTCTGCAACACCGGCCACCTGGCCGCGACCGACTGGTTTGGCCTGTCCGAGGTGGCCGGCCTGCCCGACGTGAAGCTCTACGCCGGCTCCATGGTGGACTGGACGCAGTCCCAGGACGCCCCGCCAATGGCCAACCAGCCCGGCTTCTTCGACGCCCTGGCCCATGACGCCAGGCAGTGGTGGGAGCGCAAATCCAAGTAGCGCCGCATCCAGCCGTCAGGCTCGGCTGGCTTGTGCGGGGGTTGCGGCCAAGGGGTCGCCAGCCAGGAACTGCTGCACGCAGGCCAGCTGCGCCGGCACGTTCAAGGCTGGCGCATGGCCGCAGCCGGGCACCTGCAGCACCTGCAGCAGGCCGCGCGCGCCGGGGCCGCGGCGCTGCATCTCGGCCACAACCTCGGGCAGCACCAGGTCGGACTCGGCGCCACGCAGCAGCAGCACGGGTATGTCGAGCCGGTCATAGTGCGGCCAGATCAGGTAGTCGTCGTCATGCTGCGTGAACTGCTGCACCATGGCCGGGTCGTAATGCGGCGTGACACGGCCGTCACCCAGGCGGCGCAGCGAGGTTTCGGTCAGGCGCCGCCACTGGGCATCGCTGAGCCAGCCATAGGGTTGGTAGACCTGGCGGAAAAAAGCCTCCAGCTCCAGCACCGAATCGAACACCGGCGGCTGGCCGGCGTAGGCCTTGATGCGTTCCAGCGCCGCGGCCGCCAGCTGCGGCGCGTTGTCGTTGAGCACCAGCCGCGTGATGCGCCCGCGCAGCCGCGGCGCCATCAGCCCCGCGGCGCACACGGTGCCAATGGCGCCGCCCATGGAGGTGCCCACCCACTGCAGCCGGTCTACGCCCAGCTGATCGAGCAGCTCCTCGGCCAGGCGGGCATAGAAGGCCAGCGTGTACTCGCGCCCCGGGTCGCGGCTCCACTGGCTCAGGCCGCGGCCCAGGGTGTCCGGGCAGAGCACGCGCCAGCCCCGCTGCGCCAGGTGCGCGGCCAACTCATCCATGTCGCGCCCGGTGCGCGCCAGGCCATGCCAGGCCAGCACCACGGGCGCGTCGGGCGCGCCCCAGTCGGTGACATGGATTTCGTAACCGCAGCAGCGCAGGTAGCGTGACAGGTAGGGCATGGCGAACAAGCGATAAATGGGATGGTCACCCCGGCGCGCCCGCGGGTCGCGCCGGGAATCGGGCGCTAGTGCAGTGTTGGACGCTTGATGGAACAAATAAAACCGATGGATTTTTGGTC
>JAFEES010000103.1 GCA_018240995.1 Pseudomonadota bacterium
GATTGACGCGGGTTTTGCTCCCTCTCCCCTCGCGGGAGAGGGTTGGGGAGAGGGGCAGGCAAGGCTTTGCTCCCAGACTCCCCCCCCGGCCCCTCTCCCGCGAGGGGAGAGGGGAGAAAAGCCCAAAGCTACGACTTGTGTGGGTTAATTGGGGTTAATTGGGGTCGGATTCCAATTAATTTTGGCCTCTAACGCTTGCTGGTAGAGCGTGAGTAGCTCCTCTTTTTGATGTGACTGGCCGGGATGTGCCGAGTCCATACAGATGTTTTATCTCTCAGTCCCGAGCACCTCGCCGCGCAGCGTGTAGGTACGCGCCTCGGTGATCTTCACGTCTATGAGTTGGCCTATCAGCCGCTCGTGGCCGGGGAAGTTGACCACCCGGTTGCACTCGGTGCGGCCCATCAGCTCGCTGCCGTCGCGCTTGGAGATGCCCTCGACCAGCAGGCGCTGCACCGTGTCCACGCGCTCTTCGCTGATGTCCTTGATGTTCTGGTTGATGACGGCCTGCAGCTCCTGCAGGCGGCGCAGGTTCACGTCGTGCGGCGTGTCGTCCGCCAGGTTGGCGGCGGGGGTGCCGGGGCGGGGGCTGAAGATGAAGCTGAAACTGTTGTCGAAGCGCACGTCGTGGATCAGCTTCATCATTTTCTGGAAGTCGTCCTCCGTCTCGCCCGGGAAGCCGACGATGAAGTCGCTGCTCATGGCCATGTCGGGGCGTATGGCCTTGAGCTTGCGCACCGTGCTCTTGTATTCCATAGCGGTGTAGCCGCGCTTCATGGCCATGAGGATGCGGTCCGAGCCATGCTGCACGGGCAGGTGCAGGTGGCTGACCAGCTTTGGTAGCTTGGCGTAGGCCGCTATCAGGCGCGGTGTGAATTCGTTGGGGTGGCTGGTGGTGTAGCGTATGCGCTCTATGCCCGGGATCTCGGCCACATATTCCAGCAGCAGGGCGAAGTCGGCCTTTTCACTGGTATCGCCCATGGCGCCCAGGTAGGCGTTGACGTTCTGGCCCAGCAGGGTGACTTCCTTCACACCCTGGTCGGCCAGGCCCGCGACCTCCACCAGCACGTCCTCGAAGGGGCGGCTGACCTCCTCGCCGCGCGTGTAGGGCACGACGCAGTAGCTGCAGTATTTGGAGCAGCCTTCCATGATGGAGACAAAGGCCGAGGCGCCCTCGACGCGTGCCGGGGGCAGGTGGTCGAACTTCTCGATCTCGGGAAAGCTGATGTCCACCTGGGGCTTGTGCATGGCCTGGCGCGCGTGCAGCAGGTCGGGCAGGCGGTGCAGGGTCTGGGGGCCGAAGACCACGTCCACGAAGGGGGCGCGCTTGATGATCTCCTCGCCTTCCTGGCTGGCCACGCAGCCGCCCACGCCGATCAGCGTGCCACGCTCCTTCAGGTGTTTCACGCGGCCCAGGTCGCTGAAGACCTTTTCCTGCGCCTTTTCGCGCACCGAGCAGGTGTTGAACAGGATCAGGTCGGCCTCTTCGGGGTTGCTGGTTTCCTCGTAGCCCTCGGCGGCCTGCAGTACGTCGGCCATCTTGGCCGAGTCGTACTCGTTCATCTGGCAGCCAAAGGTTTTGATGAAGACTTTCTTGCTCATGGCGATACCTTCAGCGCGCGGTTTTCGGGGTGTCCGACTCGAAGCGGATGTTGGTCTGCACGGCGTCGCTGCCCTTGCGCGGCTGCCTGGCCTCGCCCTCGGTCAGGAGCCACACGGTGTGCAGCATGCCGGTGCTGGGCTCCAGCACATAGTTCACGGTCACGGGCTGGTTGATGAGGGTGTGCGCAAACACCAGGGCGTTGCTGGTGTTGAAGATGCGCAGGCCGGGCGCCAGGCGCACGTTGGCGTTGTTCAGGCGCGCCTCGGCGCTGCTGGCAATCGTCAGCTGGCCGCGCAGCGCGGCATCGGGAAAGTTGCGCTGGCCGGCGGGCGTGGGCGCCTGCTGGGCGTGGCTGAAAAGGGGCAGGGCCAGGGTGGCGGTCAGGGCCATGGCCGGTAGGTAGGTGCAGCGTTGCATGGTGTGTATCCAGGGGCTACTAAGGATGGCTACAAGCAAAAAACCCACAGCGCCAGTGGCACTGCGGGTTTTTCTTGTGTGGTGGTGGTACCGGGACTTGAACCTGGGACATCAGCATTATGAATGCTGCGCTCTAACCAACTGAGCTATACCACCGAAGCTCTAAATTATATGCGAAAAATTTACTGGTGCGTGAAAACCGCGGCGCGCTTGTTCACGAAGGCGTCCATGCCTTCCTTCTGATCCTGGGTGGCGAACAGCGCGTGGAACAGGCGGCGCTCGAACATCACGCCGTCGGCCAGCGTGCCTTCAAACGCGCGGTTCACCGACTCCTTGGCCGCCATCACGGCGATCTGCGAGAAGCCACTGATGATGAGGGCAGCGCCCAGGGCTTCTTCCATCATTTTGTCCAGCGGCACGACGCGGCTGACCAGGCCGGCGCGTTCGGCCTCGGTGGCGTCCATCATGCGGGCGGTGAGGGCCATGTCCATGGCCTTGGACTTGCCCACGGCGCGCGGCAGGCGCTGCGTGCCGCCGGCGCCGGGGATGACGCCCAGCTTGATCTCGGGCTGGCCGAACTTGGCGTTGTCGGCGGCGATGATGAAGTCGCACATCATGGCCAGCTCGCAGCCGCCGCCCAGGGCGAAGCCGCTGACGGCGGCAATCACGGGCTTCCTGATGCTGCGGATGGCCTCCCAGTTGCGCGTGATGTAGTCGCCCTTGTATGCGTCGGCAAAGCTGTACTTGGCCATGGCGCCGATGTCGGCGCCGGCGGCAAAGGCCTTTTCGCTGCCGGTGACGATGATGCAGCCGATCTTCTCGTCGGCATCAAAGGCCTGCAGGGCCTGGCCCAGCTCGTTCATGAGCTGGTCGTTCAGGGCGTTGAGCTGCTTGGGGCGATTGAGCGTGATGACGCCGACCTTTTCGGCTTCGGTGCGGACGCTGATGCATTCGTAGGCCATGGTGATCTCCGGTGTGTGAAGTCAAACCCGTTGACTATAACCAAGCTCAGGCCGCCGCCTGCGCAGTGCCGGCGGCGCCCAGCCAGCGCTGGGCCACGGCGGCGTCCTGAACCTCCAGGCGCACCGTGTCGGCGGACGGGCCGGCGGCCGGCAGGGCCAGCGGCAGGCGCAGCAGGCGTCGGTCGCGCGCGACGATGGCCGTGACCTCTGCGGCCTTGCCGGCGTACAGCGCCAGCTCGTCTAGCCTGTGCAGGCGCCAGGCCTGGCCGGCGGCCTCCAGCGCCAGCCATTCGTCGCCCGCCATCAGGCCGGCGGCCTCGGCCGCGCCGCCGCGCAGCACGGTCTTGATTTGTACGCCACCGTTCTCCGCCACGCGCAGGCCCAGGCGCTGGGCCGTTTGCGCGGGCTCGGCCTGCAGGGTGATGCCGTGGGCGGCAAGCAGTTCGGCCAGGGGCAGGTCTTGCGTGCCGTGCACCCATTGGGCGATCTCGTCCGACCAGCCGCGGCCCGACTGTTCTTGCAGCACGGCCAGCAGGTCGGCCTCGGCCATGGGGCCGCCGCCGGTGCGCCGCCACAGCGCGCGCATCACGTCGTCCAGCGATGTACGGCCTTCGCGCCGCAGCGCCAAATCCAGGCACAGGGCCACCAGCGCGCCCTTGGTGTAGTAGCTGACGGTGGCGTTGGGCGTGTTCTCGTCGGGGCGGTAGTACTTGACCCAGGCGTCGAAGCTGGCCTGGGCCACGGACTGCACCTGGCGCCCGGGGGTCTGCAGCACCTGGTTGATGGTTTTTGTGAGCAGCTTCAGGTAGCCGGCGTGGTCTAGCAAGCCGGCGCGGCGCAGCAGCAGGTCGTCGTAGTAGCTGGTGAAGCCCTCGAAGAACCACAGCAGCTCGGTGTAGTTCTCGCGCGCGTAGTCGTAGCGCGCAAACTCGGCCGGGCGCAGGCGCTTGACGTTCCAGGTGTGAAAGTATTCGTGGCTGATCAGGCCCAGCAGGGTGGTGTAGCCCTCGCTGGCCTGGATGTCCTTGTCGCTCTGGCCCAGGCGCGGCAGGTCGCGCCGGCTGCAGATCAGGGCCGTGCTGTTGCGGTGCTCCAGGCCGCCGTAGCCGTCGTGCACGGCGTTGAGCATGAACAGGTAGCTGCCGAACGGCGGGCGCTCATCGCCATGCCAGAAGCGGATGACCTCCTCGCAGATGCGCTGCGCGTCGCGCGTCAGCCGCGCGCCGTCGAACGAGGGCGCGGCGCCGGCGACGACGAAGCGGTGCGGCACGCCGCAGGCGACGAACTGCGTGCTCCAGAACGCGCCCATCTCCACCGGGCAGTCGGCCAGCTCGTCGTAGTCGGCGGCGTGGTAGCGGCCAAAGCCGGACGCGTCCACCTGCTCGGGCGCCAGGCCCGTGGCCAGCGACCAGTGGGCCAGGGCGGGGGGCTGCAGCACCTCCAGCACATGGGCGGCGCCCTCCTGGCCGTGCACGCGCAGGCACAGGCTGGTGGCGTTGAAGAAGCCCCGATCCGCATCCAGCCAGGCCGTGCGCACCGAGTTGTCGTAGGCCGCCACCTCGTAGCTCAGCACCAGCGGTGTGCCGCTCTGGCACTGTGCAAGCCAGCGGTGCTTGTCGAGCTGCGTGAGCGGCACTTCGGCGCCCGCCTGGTGCGCGCGCAGCGACTGCAGGTTCTTGGAAAACTCGCGCACCAGGTAGCTGCCGGCGATCCACACGGGCAGGGACAGCTCTTGGTTTGCCGCAGGCGCGGCCACGGTGAGCGTGACCTGGTACAGGCGCACCTGGGTTTGCGCGGGGTCGATGCGGTAGTGGATGGCGGGCGTGGTGGTGGGCATGGAATACTATTAAAAATATAGCTTTTTACATTTGGGGTGTTTGGCCTTGAGGACTAAAACATCCCGATCGGTGCGATACCTCAGGCCTGTCCATCGTCATTCCCGCGAAGGCGGGAATCCATGCCCCGCGCAAACGCTGGATGCCCGCCTGCGCGGGCATGACGGGGCTGTCCAAGCGCCCTTCTTGCTCGGGTGGAGCCGGCGACGCTCGCTTGTCCGTGCCGGCAAGATGCCGGCGCTCCCAGCCCCATCCCTACCTTCCCCCAACGGGTTATGTGGATATCTATGCCCAGCGGGAGAAGGAGTTGCCTGGCGCCTATTTGGCAGCCGCCTCGGCCAGGCGCTTTTCCACCTCTTGCGCACCGATGGCGCCGGGCACGCGCGAGCCGTCGGCAAAGATCAGCGTGGGCGTGCCGGTGATCTTGTGCTTGCGCCCCAGGGCCAGGTTGCGCTGCAGCGCGGCGGTGTCGCAGCTGGCGGCGGCCGGGGTTTTGTCGCGCAGCATATGGTCTTGCCAGGCGCCGGCGCGATCCTTGGCGCACCAGATGTTGCGCGACTTCTCGGCCGAGTCGGGGCTGAGGATGGGGTAGAGGAACAGGTAGACGGTGACGTTGTCCACGTTCTGCATGTCTTTTTCAAAGCGCTTGCAGTAGCCGCAGTTCGGGTCTTCGAACACCGCCAGCTTGCGCTCGCCCTTGCCGTGCACCATGGTGAAGGCGTCCTGCAGCGGCAGGGCCTTGAAGTCCACGGCGGTGAGCTTGTTTAGGCGATCCTCGGTCAGGTTGCGCCGCGCCTTGGTGTCGATCAGCTCGCCCTGGATCAGGTAGTTGCCCTGGGCGTCGGTGTAGAACAAATCCGTGCCCACGCGCACCTCGTACAGGCCCTTCATGGGCGTGGGGCGCACCTCGTCGATCTGCTGCAGCTGCGGAATGCGCTCGGCCAGGGTCTTGCGGATGGCGGCGTCCTGCGCCGCTGCGTTCAGGCCCAGGCACAGGGTGGCAGTAGCCAGCAGGGTGGGGACAAGTTTCATTGCGTGGTTCCGTTCTTTCATCTCTTGCGTTGGTTCATTCGGTGCCCATGGCGCGGCGTGCCACCCAGGCCTTCAGCGGCCCGCTGCGCTCGAAGCCCTTCATGCCCCAGTTGCGCAGCGCGGCCAGCGCGCCCTCGCGGCGCGTGAAAAGCTGCTGCAGCCCGTCCATGGCCAGGCCCATGGGCAGCAGCGCGGCCTTGCGTTCGCGCTCGTAGCCGCGCAGCAGGCGCAGGTCGCCCACGCCGCGCCAGGCGGCGCGCTGGTGCAGCACGCGCGCCAGCGCGCCGGCGTCGCCCAGGCCCAGGTTCAGGCCCTGGCCGGCCAACGGGTGCACGTTGTGCGCCGCGTCGCCGGCCAGCGCCCAGGTTTGCGTGCCCTGGCCGGGCAGGACGCCGCACCAGTGGCGCGCGCGCGCCTGTTGCAGCGGCCAGCTGGCGCGCGGCCCCGTCTGCTGCAACGCACCCAGGCTGTCGCGGCTGGCCTCGCGCAGGCGCTGCGTGAACTCCTGCTCGTCGGCCTGCAGCCAATGCGCCGCCTGCTCCTGGGGAACTGACCAGACAACGGCCACGGAGTTCCCCTGCGCGCCGCCCAGGGGCAAGAAGGCCAGGATGGAGCCGTCGGGCGCAAACCACTGGCGCGCCACCTGGCCGTGCGGGCGCTCGCAGCTCAGGCGCGTGGCGATCGCGTGCTGGGCGTAGGGGGTGATGTCGAATTCCGCGCCAAACTCGTCGCGCGTGCGGCTGGCGCGGCCCTCGCAGACCACCGTGAGCGGCGCGGCCACGGGCTGCGCCACCTGCTCCACCAGCGGCTGGTAGCGGATTGCCTCTTGCAGCCGCGCCAGAAGCGCCGGCACGTCCACGATCCAGGCCAGGGCATTGCTGCCCTGCTGTGCGGCGTCAAAGCGCACCATGCCGTCCTGGTCGGCCTGTACCTGCATCTGCAACACGGCCGTGGCGTGAGCCTCGTCGGGCCAGCCGCGCACCGATTCGAGCAGCTGGCGCGAGACGGCGTTGAGCGCATAGGCGCGCACGTCGGCCGCGGGCAGCGCCCCCTCTGGCGGCGCGACCAGGGCCACGCGCAGGCGCTCGCGCGCCAGCAAAAGAGCCAGGGTACGGCCCACCACGCCCGCGCCGCGGATACATACGTCAAAAGTCTGCGCCATGCGGGCGATTGTAGGAGCCGCACCCCCGGCCCCGCGGCGGCCATGGTCGTCGCGCCGGGTGTTTGACGTCGAGCATTGAGGGTTGAGCGCCTGGCGCGAATATCCGTAAAACCCTCAACGCACAACGCACAAGCCCGTGGCAACGTACCGGGGGCGCATCTGCTGCAACACCTTAAAATGGCAGGTTTGTCTCGCTACCTTACGAAAGCCCTGCCATGAGCCTGCAATGCGGCATCGTGGGCCTGCCCAATGTGGGCAAGTCCACCCTCTTCAACGCCCTCACCAAGGCCGGCATCGCCGCCGAGAACTATCCCTTTTGCACCATCGAGCCCAACACCGGCGTGGTCGAGGTACCCGACCCGCGCCTGGCCCAGCTGGCCGAGGTCGTCAAGCCCGAGCGCACCGTGCCGGCCATCGTTGAGTTCGTGGACATCGCCGGCCTGGTGGCCGGCGCCAGCAAGGGCGAGGGCCTGGGCAACCAATTTTTGGCGCATATCCGCGAGACCGACGCCATCGTCAACGTGGTGCGCTGCTTCGAAGACCCGAACGTGATCCACGTGGCAGGCAAGGTCGATCCCATTTCCGACATCGAGGTGATCCAGACCGAGCTGTGCCTGGCCGACCTGGCCACGGTGGAGAAGGCCCTGAACCGCTACAGCAAGGCCGCCAAGAGCGGCAACGACAAGGAGGCGGCCAAGCTGGTGTCGCTACTCACGCCCATCCAGGCCGTGCTCAACGAAGGCAAGCCTGCCCGCAGCGTGCCCGTGTCCAAGGAGGATGCGCCGCTGCTCAAGCAGTTCTGCCTGATCACGGCCAAGCCGGCGATGTTCGTCGGCAACGTGGCCGAGGACGGCTTCGAGAACAATCCGCTGCTGGACAAGCTCAAGGACTACGCCGCCGCCCAGAACGCGCCCGTGGTCGCCATCTGCGCAAAGATAGAGGCCGAAATGGCCGAAATGAGCGATGAAGACCGCGACATGTTTCTCGCCGAGATGGGCCAGGACGAGCCCGGCCTGAACCGCCTGATCCGCGCCGGCTTCAAGCTGCTGGGCCTGCAGACCTACTTCACCGCCGGCGTGAAGGAGGTGCGCGCCTGGACCATACACGTGGGCGACACCGCGCCCCAGGCGGCGGGCGTGATCCACGGCGATTTCGAGCGCGGCTTCATCCGCGCCCAGACCATCGCCTTCGACGACTTCATCCAGTTCAAGGGCGAGCAGGGCGCCAAGGACGCGGGCAAGATGCGCGCCGAGGGCAAAGAATATGTCGTCAAGGATGGCGATGTGATGAACTTCCTGTTCAACGTCTAATTCCATTTCTAAATCACCCGTGCCGTTGTTGCTTCGCCTTGTCGTGCTACAG
>JAFEES010000104.1 GCA_018240995.1 Pseudomonadota bacterium
ACTGTCGAAAAATTTGACAAAGAACATGCGCCTGGAGCCGCCAACCAAGCAAATTCAACGGCTTGAAATTGTGGCCTGATTGTTGCTTTACTGCAGGCAGTTATCACCATTCACCGGTAATACACCATGCAACACGCAGTCAAGAAGACAGGCCTCCACCTTGCAACCGCCATTGCATTGGCGTTTGGCTGCACAAGTGCAGTCCAGGCGGCAGCGGTTTACTGGACTGACTGGACAAGCACAAGTGCTGCATCAAGCCAGGTTTTCGGCGACCTTGACGTGGGCGGCACCAACGTCGGCATCACATTCACCGGCGCCTATGCCTTCGCGCAGACAACGGGCGGCACCAACTACTGGTCGCCGGCAGCGCCCTATCTCAGCAGCCTGGTGGGCAACGCACCGCCCGCGTCGGACATCATCGGACTGAACACCGGAGGCAAGGCCACGATCACCTTCTCACAAGCCGTTGTCGATCCGCTGATCGCGCTCGTGAGCTGGAACGGCAACACCGTGGACTTCGGCGTGCCGATCGAGTTTCTGAGCTATGGGTCCGGCTATTGGGACAACGGCACGCCAGTCATGAATTCGACCGACACCGGCTTCTATGGCAACGGTGAAGTACATGGGGTGATCCGCCTGCCGGGCACCTACAGCTCGGTGACGTTCACGCATACGAGCGAGAACTGGCATGGATTCACCGTGGGCGCGGTCGCATTGGGCAACGGCAACCCGGTGCCAGAGCCGGGGTCGGCGGCCCTCATCTCCCTGGCGCTTTTCACACTTGGCGCCACGCTGCGCAAGCGTCGCAGCTAAGTCACAAAACGCGTCCAGCGCAAGGCCAGGCGCGTGTCTGCGCCGCTTTGCACTATCCGGCGGTTCCCGGACGCCACACGCGCGCAAGGCGCCCGCGCAGCCGCTAAACTGCGCGCTTCGCTTGCCGACGCCAGTGTCACCCCATGCATGACCGGCATTCGCAGGCGTTTTGCCTTTGCACCAGTGCCGCCCATTGCCACGCCACCATGTCCACGGTCTTCAACTTCACCTTCGTTCCCTGGTTCCGCTCGGTGGCGCCTTACATCCACAAGTTCCGGCACCAGACCTTCGTGGTGGGGCTGACGGGCGAGGCCATTGCCGCGGGCAAGCTGCAGAACATCGTGCAGGATCTGGCGCTGATCCAGGCCATGGGCGTGAAGGTCGTGCTGGTGCACGGATTTCGTCCGCAGGTCAACGAGCAACTGCAGGCCAAGGGCCACGCACCGCGCTATTCGCACGGCATGCGCATCACCGACCCAGTGGCGCTCGATTGCGCGCAGGAGGCCGCCGGCCAGCTGCGCTATGAGATCGAAGCCGCCTTCAGCCAGGGCCTGCCCAACACGCCCATGGCGGGCTCGCGCGTGCGGGTGATCTCGGGTAACTTCCTCACGGCGCGCCCCGTGGGCATCGTCGATGGGGTGGATTTCCAGCACACCGGCCTGGTGCGCAAGGTGGACGTGGAGGGCATACGCCGCACGCTGGCCTCCGAGGCCATGGTACTGATCTCACCGTTTGGCTTTTCGCCCACCGGCGAGGCCTTCAACCTGGCCATGGAGGAAGTGGCCACGCGCGTGGCCAGCGAGCTCAAGGCCGACAAGCTGCTGTTCTTGACCGAGGTCAGCGGCATACGCACCAAGCCGCTGGAGCCCGAGGGCGAGGACAACCCCATAGACACCGAGCTGCCCCTGGCCGCCGCACGCCAGCTGCTGGCGCAGCTGCCCCCGGCGCAGCAGCCCACCGACATGGGCTTTTACCTGCAGCACTGCATACGCGCCTGCGAGCATGGCGTGGATCGCAGCCACATTCTGCCCTTCGCGCGCGACGGCGCCCTGCTGCTGGAGATCTACGTGCACGACGGCATCGGCACCATGGTCGTCGATGAGAAGCTTGAGGAAATGCGCGAGGCCACGATCGACGACGTGGGCGGCATCCTGCAGCTGATCGAGCCCTTCGAGCGCGACGGCACCCTGGTCAAACGCGACCGCACCGAGATCGAGCGCGACATCTCGGCCTACACTGTGATCGAGCACGATGGCGTGATCTTCGGCTGCGCCGCGCTCTACCCCTACCCCGAGGCGAACACCGCCGAGATGGCCGCCGTCACCGTCTCGCCCAACAGCCAGGGCACGGGCGACGGCGAGAAGCTGCTCAAGCGCATCGAGCAGCGCGCGCGCCTGCTGGGCCTGGCCAGCATCTTCGTGCTCACCACGCGCACCATGCACTGGTTCATCAAGCGCGGCTTCCATCCCGTGGCGCCCGACTGGCTGCCCGAGGCGCGCAAGCGCAAGTACAACTGGGATCGCAAGAGCCAGGTACTGGTGAAAAAACTCTGAGGCTGACAGCGGCAGGCAAACCCTGGCGCCTACGGCACCGGCTGCGGTGTGTGCACATCGATCTGCGACGGCTGCAGGAACTGCCGTGCATAGCGCAGGTACACGCGCTCGCGCATGAACACCTCGAACAGGTCGGGGTCTATATGGCCGTTGTCGGTCATCTTGCGCATCACGGCCAGGGCCTGCGACAGCGTCATGCCGTGCTTGTAGGGGCGGTCGGCGGCGGTGAGGGCCTCGAAGATGTCGGCCAGCCCCAGCATGCGCGCCTGCCATGACAGCTGCTCGCGCTTGAGCCCGCGCGGATAGCCCTTGCCGTCCATGCGCTCGTGGTGGCCGCCGGCGTACTCGGGCACGTTGCGCAGGTGCGCTGGCCAGGGCAGGCTCTCCAGCATCTTGATCGTGGCCACGATGTGGTGGTTGATGATGCCGCGCTCGGCGCGCGTCAGCGTACCCGAGCGGATGCTCAGGTTCTCCACCTCGTCTTCCGACAAAAAGTCCTCTATCCAACCCTCCGGGTTGCGCCAGCGGTAGGCCTGGCCAATGCTGCGCACGCGCTCCTGATCCTCGGGCCGCATGGCTTCGCTGCCCTGGTTGCTGTGGCGCAGGAAATCACGCTCCGCATCCAGCTGTTGCAACTGGGCGCGGCAGGCATCGTGCAGCCTGCCCTCGGCCGCTGCGTCCTGTTGCGGGCGCAGCGCCAGCTGGCGGCGCAGCATGTCGATCTCGGTGTCGCGCTTGAGTACTTCGAAGCGCGTATCGACAAGCCCTATGCGGTCGTAGATGGTCTGCAGCTTGGTGGCCTTGTCCACCACATGCACGGGCGTGGTGATCTTGCCGCAGTCGTGCAGCAGGCCGGCCATCTTCAGCTCGTAGCGGTCGCGCTCGGTCATGGCGAAGGCGGCCAGCGGCCCCTCGGAGGTGGCATGCGCCGCCTCGGCCAGCATCATGGTCAGCGCCGGTACGCGCGCGCAGTGGCCGCCGGTGTAGGGCGATTTTTCGTCGATGGCGCCGTTGATCAGGTTCACGAAGGACTCGAACAGGCGCTCGTGCTGCGTGATCAGCAGGCGGTTGGTGACCGCGATCGCCGCCTGCGAGGCCAGTGATTCGGCGAGGCTGCGATCCTCGTAGGAGAAGGCGCGCACCGCGCCCGTGGCCGGGTCTATGGCATTGATGAGCTGCAGCACGCCGACCAGCTCGCTGTCATGGTTCTTCAGCGGCACCGTCAGGAACGAGCGCGAGCGATAGCCGGTCTGCTGGTCAAAGGCGCGCGCTCCGGCAAAGTCGAAGTCCGTGTTGTCATAGGCATCGGCAATGCTCACGGTGCGGTCATGCACCGCGGCATGCACGGCCACCAGGGAATCATTCGGCTGTCCGTCTGGCAGGTACAGCTGCAGCTCGGGAAAACCCACCGCCTGGCCCGAGCTGCCGCCCTGGTGCAGGCCCAGGGAATGCGTGCGCACCAGCGCGAAACGCAGCGCACGGCCGTCTGACGTGACACGATACAAGGTGCCCGCATCGGCATGGGTGAGCATCTGCGCCGCATCCAGGATGCGCTCCAGCAGGTGGTCGATGTCGCGCTCGCGTGACAGCGCGGCCCCTACCTCGTTGAGCTCCTGCAGGCGCTGCAGCAGTTTCTGCAATGCATTGGGCATGCAGCAATCCCCTTGGTTGACCGAAGAATGTGACGACTGGCCGCCCCCGGCGGAAACGAGCCGGGCGTGATTGTCGCAGTATTTGTTTACATATGTTGGTGAATGCAACAATGCATCCACGGTACGCCCTGTCATGGGCGCGAACGCTGCGCTGCATACTTGGCACGCTTACCCCACCCCGCCTGCCCATGACCGCCCTGCCCGTGCTGTATTCGTTTCGCCGCTGCCCCTACGCCATGCGCGCGCGCCTGGCCCTGGTATATGCGGGCCTGGCCTGTGAACTGCGCGAGGTGCAACTGCGCAACAAGCCGCAGGCGCTGCTGCAGGCATCGCCCAAGGGGACGGTGCCGGTCTTGGTGCTGGCCGACGGCCGCGTGCTGGAGCAAAGCCTGGGCATCATGCTGCATGCGCTGCACACCCACGACCCCGGCGGCTGGCTGACGCCAGGCCTGGGCACGCTGGAGCAAATGCTGGCGCTGATCGAACGCAACGACCATTTCTTCAAGCAGGCGCTGGATCGCTGCAAGTACCCCGAACGCCATACCGCGGAAGCAGTACACCAGGCCCAGGCCGACGCCATCGCCTGGCTTGCCGCCCTGGACGGCCGACTGGCCGACACCGGCTACCTGTTTGGGCACAACACCAGCCTGGCCGACATGGCCCTGCTGCCCTTCGTGCGCCAGTTCGCGCGCATCGACCAAGCCTGGTGGTGCGCACAGCCCTGGCCGCAGCTGCAGGCCTGGCTGCAGCGCTGGCTCGATTCCGCGCTGTTTGCCACCATCATGCAGCGCCACCCGGTGTGGCTGGCGGGCGGTGCTGGCGGCGTTACGCTGGCTGCACAGCAGGATGCTCCGGCCGGCGCGCATAGCGCTGCGCCAGCACCGCGCAGACCATGAGCTGCAGCTGGTGAAAGATCATCAGCGGCAGCACGATGGCGCCCACGGTGCTGGAGGCAAACAGCACCTTGGCCATGGGCACGCCACTGATCAGGCTCTTCTTGGAGCCACAGAACACCAGCGTGATCTCATCCTCCTTGGCAAAGCCCAGGGCGCGCGCGCCCCAGGTGGTGAGCGCCAGCACCAGGGCCAGCAGCACGGCGCACAACACCAGCAGGCCGCCCAGCGCGGGCAGCGGCGTCTCGCGCCACAGGCCGCTGACCACCGCAGCGCTGAAGGCCGAATACACCACCAGCAGGATGGAGCCCTGATCGACCAGCTTCACGCGCTTGCCATGGCGGTGGATGAAGCCGCCAATCAGCGGGCGCAGCAAATGCCCGACGATGAACGGCAGCAGCAGCTGCAGCGAGATCTTGGAAATCGCCCCCAGCACGCTGCCACCTTCGGCACTGCGCCCCAGCACCAGGCCCACCAGGATGGGCGTGACCACGATGCCCAGCAGCGTGGAGGCCGACGCACTGCACACCGCCGCCGGCATGTTGCCGCGCGCCATGGCTGTGAAGGCAATCGCCGACTGCACCGTGGCCGGCAGGGTGCACAGGAACAGCACGCCCAGGTACATCTCGGGCGTGACCAGCGGCTGCAGCACCGGGCGCAGCGCCCAGCCGAGCAGCGGAAACAGCGCAAAGGTGGCGGCAAAAATGCTCAGGTGCAGCCGCCAATGACCCAGCCCCGCAAAGATGGCCTGGCGCGAGAGCTTGGCGCCGTGCAAAAAGAACAGCAGGCTGACCACGCCGGTGGTCACCACCTCCAGCACCTGGGCCATGGAGCCAGATGCCGGCAGCACGCTGGCCAGGGCAACGGTGCCCACAAGGGCGAGGGTGAAATTGTCAGGAGCGAAACGCGCGGCAGCCATGGGTCGGGGTACTTTCTTCAGGGTGAAGCGTCATTGGACAGGCAATGCATTGAAAAGAGAAATTTATTTATCAGATATATATATGATTCTCTTTTATGAATGTCAGCCTGCGCCAGCTACGCGTGTTTCTCGCCGTGGCACAAGATCACCATTTCAGCCGCGCCGGCGAAGCCCTGGGCCTGACGCAGTCCGCCGTCAGCCGCAGCATCACGGAGCTGGAGCAGGCGCTGGGCCTGCAGCTGTTGCACCGCACCACGCGCGAGGTGGCGCTGACGGATGCGGGCCGCCTGCTGCAGGCGCATGTCGCCCGCATCCTGGAAGACCTGGAGTCCTGCCTGCTGGAGGTGCAAGGCCTGGCCACGCAGCACCAGGGGCGGGTCTCGGTCGCCAGCAGCCCTACCCTGTCGGCCCATCTGCTGCCCCAATGCATCGCCCGTTGTGAGCAGCGCCATCCCGGCCTGCAACTGCAGCTGCTTGACCGCATACAAAGCGACGTGCTGCACAGCGTGCGCAGCAGCGAGGTGGAGTTCGGCGTCGTCATCGACCCCATGAGCTGCGAAGACCTCAGCCGCGAAGTCATCCTGACCGAGCCCTTCTGCCTGGTGCTGCGCCCCGATCACCCGCTGGCCCGCGCCGCGCAGGTGGACTGGGCGGCGCTGGACGGCCTGCCCCTGGTGCTGCTCGACCAGGCATCGGGCAGCCGCCGCCTGATAGATGCCGCCCTGCTGGCCCACGGCGCCGCGGCGCGCGTGGTGCAGGAGGTGGGGCACACCACCACCATCTTCAGCATGGTGCAGGCCGGCCTGGGCCTGACCGTCGTCCCCCAGCTGGCGGTGCCTGGGGCCTGGTTTGATGTTCCCGGCAACCCTGCAGGGCCACCCAAGGATCAGCCAATGCTTGCCGCGCGCCGCATAACACCCGTGGTGCAGCGCGAAATCATGCTCGTGCATCGCAAGCAAAGAACCCTATCGCCCCTGGCGCTGCAGGTATGGGGCCTGATTCGCGAGGTTGCGGCGGAAATGGCCCCGGGGTCGCTTCGCAGGACGCGGTGATCAGCTCAAGCGCCGGCGCAGCAGCAGCGCCAGCAGCACCAGCGCAAACATCACGAACCAGACGAACGACCAGTTGGCGATGGAGCCGCCCAGGAAGGTCCAGTCCACCGCCGTGCAGTCGCCCGAGCCGCGGAAGATCATGGGAATCGCCCGGCTCAGGGAGTAGTTTTCGATCATGCCGTAGAAGTCGCGCCCGCAGGTTGCCACGGCGGGCGGGTTCCACTGCAGCCAGCTTTGGCGCGCGGCAGTGAAGGCGCCGAAGCCGGCCAACAACAGGGCCAGCAGGCTCCAGCTTTTCCACCAACCTGATTGACCTTTAAGGCTTGCCAGGCCAGCGACTACAGCTACGCCGATAAGAGCATAACGCTGCACGATGCACATCGGGCATGGCTCCAGACCCTGGGCGTATTGCAGGTACAGGCCAAAGGCCAGCATGGCCACGCAGATGGCGCTCAGCAGCGCCAGGGTACGGCGCGGGGCGCCAGTGATCGCGTTCAGAAACACTCTTTCTTTTCCTTGCAGGGCCGGCCTTGCTGCCCGCTCCTGCAGGAGCGGGCGTCAAATGCCGGCGGCTTCGTCCAAAAATACCTTGGCGCGCCGCGGTGTCACCACCAGCGTCTCGCCCTCGCGCAGCCCCATGGTGTGGAACTGCTGGGCCGATATATGTGCCTCTATCAGGGCATCGGGGGCCACATTGTGCGCGGATTTGGTAGCGCTTTCGGGCAATAGTTCCAGCCGCGCGATGGGCCCGACGACGATGGAGCGCGCCAGCTGCACCACCATGCCGCGCTGGCGGCCGTCGGCATCCTGGGCCTGGCCGGGCGCATAGCGCTCGACCTCCAGATCGTGCGGGCGCACATAGGCAAAGGCCTGGGCGCCTTGGGCATGCTGGGCATCGGGAATGTCCAGCTGCGTGCCGCCCTCCAGGTGCACGCGGCCATCGTTGGCGCGGCCCTTGAACAGGTTCACGTCGCCCAGGAAGCCATACACGAAGGGGCTGGCCGGGTTGTCCCAGACCTGCTGGGGCGTGCCCTGCTGCTCGATGCGGCCCTGGTTGATGACGACCACGCGGTCGGCCACCTCCAGCGCCTCCTCCTGGTCGTGGGTGACGAAGATGCTAGTCACATGCAGCTCGTCGTGCAGGCGGCGCAGCCAGCGGCGCAACTCCTTGCGCACCTTGGCGTCCAGCGCGCCAAAGGGCTCGTCGAGCAGCAGCACCTTGGGCTCCACCGCCAGGGCGCGCGCCAGGGCGATGCGCTGGCGCTGCCCGCCCGAGAGCTGCGCGGGGAAGCGCTCGGCGATCCAGTCGAGCTGCACCAGCTTCAGCAGGTTCATCACCTTGTCCCTGATCTGTGCGTCGCTGGGGCGCTCGCCGCGCGGCTTCATGCGCAGGCCGAAGGCCACGTTCTCGAACACCGTCATGTGGCGAAACAGCGCGTAGTGCTGGAAC
>JAFEES010000105.1 GCA_018240995.1 Pseudomonadota bacterium
GCGAAACCCCGCCTTGAACAGCTTGGAGGCGGCGTAGCCCTCCCAGATGGTCCACTGGCCGGAGCCGAACATGCCGATATTGCGTGGCCCGCCCGCCTTCAGCGCGGCCTTGCACTTGTCCTCCATGATGTCGAAGGCCTTGTCCCAGGAGATGCGCGCGAACTCGCCGTTCTTGTCGAACTTGCCATCCTTCATGCGCAGCATGGGCTGCGTCAGGCGATCCTTGCCGTACATGATCTTCGACAGGAAGTAGCCCTTGATGCAGTTCAGGCCCTTGTTCACCGGAGCGTCCGGGTCGCCCTGGGTGGCGACCACGCGCCCGTCCTTGACGCCAATCAACACGCCGCAGCCGGTGCCGCAAAAGCGGCAGGCGCCCTTGTCCCAGCGAATATCGTCGCCGGAGCCGGCCGACTGCGCCAATGCCTGCGCACCGGGAACGCTCACGCCAATGGCCGTGGCGGCGGCAGTGACAGCTTGCGCCTTGATGAGTTCACGACGGGTTATTTGCATTTGGCTAACTCCTGGTCAGGATGGGTTTCTGTCTGCTGGAAAATCATGGCGATATTCAGCACATCGTCCAGGCGGGCGATGGCCTCGTAAATGTCCATGGCGCCGCGGTCGTTCTCCGCCTCTATGGTGACGACCAACCGGCCGTCCTCGCTGGCCGCATGCACCTCCACGCCGGCAATGGCCGGGAGCCGTTGGCGCACGCTGGCATCCGTGCCCGGACGGGCGTAAACAATGGCGCTGGAGATATTCAAGATATTGCTTTCGATTCAAGCGGGTGCCGGTAGCAAACCGGCGGTAATTCATGCCGGCGATGCGCGCGGCGCCTAAAATCCGAGTAAAACAGTTGGAAATAATTGGTTTGCCTGGGTTTCCATTTGTTTGCCGTTGATCTAATGGTGAACCCTAGTTGCGCTCTTGCATTTGAGAAAAATCAACATGTGTTTTGGCGTAGCTGGCTGGCGGCGGTGGCGCGGTGAGCGTGGCGATAATGCGGCTGCCATTGACCGCACGCACCGCCCCTGCCCATGACCACAGCCATCCTCAGCGCCCTGCCCGAAGAGCAGGGCGGCCTCGTCCAAGCCCTGCAGGCGCCCGAATGCATGACCCATGCCGGGCGCAGCTTCTGGCGCGGCCGGCTGCAGGGCCAGCCGGTGCTGCTGGCGCTGTCGGGCATAGGCAAGGTGGCGGCGGCCACCACGGCGACGCTGCTGGCCGAGCGCTTTGGCGTGGCGCGCATCGTCTTCACCGGCGTGGCCGGCGGCCTGGGCGATGGCGTGCAGGTGGGCGACGTGGTGGTGGCGCAGGACTTTCTGCAGCACGACATGGACGCCTCGCCCATCTTCCCGCGCTGGGAGGTGCCCGGCTACGGGCTGGCGCGCATGCCCTGCGATGTGGCGCTGGCCACTATGCTATTTGAAGCTGCCAGCGCTTATCTGACAAGCGATAGAGCCGGATTTGATCCCAACAATCCGGCGATTGCGCACCGCCACGCGGCACGCGCGCACCAGGGGTTGATCGTCAGCGGCGACCGCTTTGTCTCCACCTCGGCCGAGTCCGCCGCACTGCGCCAGGCGCTGGGCGCCGCCGGCCACCAGGTGCTGGCCGTGGAGATGGAGGGCGCGGCCGTGGCCCAGGTGTGCCGCGACTACGGCCTGCCGTTTGCGGCCGTGCGCACCATCTCGGACCGCGCCGACGACAGCGCGCATGTGGACTTCCCGCATTTCGTGCGCCATGTGGCCAGCCGCTATGCCGATCACATCATCCAGGGTTTGCTGCGTTCCATGCGGGGTGGACGTTGAGCGTTGGGCGTTGAGCGCATTCAGTGCCAGCCACCATTGCCTTCACGCAAAACGCAAAACGCAAAACGCTACTTCAACCAACCCCGCTTACGAAAGTACAGCATCGGCACCACGGCGCTGGCGATCATGAGCACCAGGGCGTAGACATAGCCATGCTCCCACTCCAGCTCCGGCATGGCGCGGAAGTTCATGCCGTAGACGCTGGCGATCAGCGTCGGCGGCAGCAGCGCCACGCTGGCCACCGAGAAGATCTTGATGATCTTGTTCTGGTTGATGTTCAAAAAGCCGACCGTGGCGTCCATCAGGAAGTTGATCTTGTCGAACAGGAACTGGGTGTGGCTGTCCAGCGACTCGATGTCGCGCAGGATCTGGCGCGCGTCCTCGAACTGCTCGGCGTTGAGCATCTTGCTGCGCATCATGAAGCTCACGGCACGGCGCGTGTCCAGCATGTTGCGGCGGATGCGGCCGTTCAGGTCTTCCTGCCAGGCGATGTCGGCCAGCACCTGCTGGGCGCGGGCGTCGGTCATATTGCCCTCCAGCACCTGGTCGCTGACCTTCTTCAGGTCGTCGTAGACACCTTCCAGCGTGTCGGCGGAATATTCGACGTCGGCGTCGAACAAGGCCAGCAGCACCTCCTTGGCGTCCGCGATCAGCCCCGGCGCGCGGCGTGCGCGCATGCGCAGCAGGCGGAACACGGGAATGTCTTCGTCGTGGATGGAAAACAGCACGCCGCAGCTCTTCAGCTCGGTGTTGTGCTGGTTCAGGATGAAGGCCACGCGCACCGAGCGCGGCTCGTCGTCGTCGTCCACCAGAAAGTCGCTGCGGATGTGCAGCTCGCCGTTGTCTTCCTCGTAGAAGCGTGCCGACTCTTCGATGTCCTCGTCCATCACGTCCAGCGGGATGGCCAGGCCATAGTGCTGCTTGACCCAGCGCTTTTCCAGCACCGTGGGCGACTCCATGTCCACCCAGATCGGATGCTGCGGCGCCAGGTCGTCCAGGGAATCGATTTCTTCCTGGACCAGGCGGCCGTTGACGAGCGAAAAGATGTTGAGCATGGCTCACTCTCCCTGTTGTTCTTGAGGCGTCTGCGAGGGGGGAACTGGGGGCGCTTTCAGCCCCTCGTCAGACCAGGGAGAGACTGAAAGCTACCAACTGGGGTAGGTTTCCACGGATGGGCGGTGTGTGCGTTGCGAAGCCCGCAATTATCGCATTCGCTTCGTTGCTCTGCAGACCATGCCCATGGCCCAGGGGTGCTCAGCGCCCGCTGGAATGGCGCACCAGGGCCAGCGCCCGGCACAGGTCGGCCCAGGCGGCGGCCTTGGCCTCCGTCGCGCTCAGCAGGTAGCTCGGGTCGTAGCTGACGATGGCCGGCGTGCCGTCTGCCAGGGCGTGCACGCTGGCGCGCAGCCGCCCCAGCGGTTCGCGCCCGCCCAGCACCGCGCGCGCCGCGCCCAGGCCCAGCACCAGCACCATGGCCGGGCGCAGCGTGGCCAGCGCCTGCTGCAGGCCGGCGGCCGGCGCGTCGCCCTGGCCGGCCAGGCCGGGCTGGGGGCGCGCCAGGGTGGCGACGAAGCAGCGCGGGTGCCGGTGCAGGCGCATGGCGCGCAGCATGTTGTCCAGCAGCCGGCCACTGTCGCCCGCCAGGGGTTCGCCCGGCGTGGGGCTTTCCAGCAGCACCAGCCAGCCGGCGCCCAGCTCGGCCGGCGTGGCGGCCGGGTCGGCCTGCGGGTACAGCGCCACGGGGGCGTGCAGCAGTGGACCGGCGGCCGGGACTGCGGCCTGCGCTGGTACGGTGGCTACTGCCGGTGCCGTGGGTGCGGGCCGGCGTGTGGTGGTGGCGGCGGCTGGCGTGGGCGCCGGCACCGGCCGGTCGGCACGGGCCGTGGGCCGGGTGCTGGTGGCGGCGGCTGCGGTGGCCACGGGTGCCGCGGACGCGGCAGCGCGCGTCGGCGGCAGCGGTGTCCAGACGGTGACGCCCATCTCCTGCAGCATGGCGCGTTGGCGCGCGTCCAGTTCAAGGCTCATAGTGGCAGGCTCATGACCAGGGCGTCCTCGCGCGTGCCGGCGGCGCCGGGGTAGTAATTTCTGCGCAGGCCCACGCGGCGGTAGCCGTGGGCCTCATAGACCTGGCGCGCGCGGGCGTTGCTGGCGCGCACCTCCAGCCACAGCCACTCGGCCCCCTGGCCGCGCGCCCACAGGGCCAGCGCGTCCAGCATCACATGGGCCCAGCCCTGGCGCTGGAAGGCCGGCGCCACGGTGATGTTCAGCAGATGCGCCTCCTGCACCCCGGGCATGGCGACGAAGTAGCCCAGGATCTGCGCTCCCGCCACCAGCAGTTGCGCCTGGTAGCCGGCGGCCAGCGCGTCGATGAAGTTGCCGCGCGTCCAGGGGTGGCTGTAGGCGGCCTGCTCTATCGGCAGGAGCTCGTCCAGGCGCTCGGGCGTCAGCGGCGCAAAGGCCACCTGCGTGGCCGTGGGGGGCTGGGGCAAGGCGCTCATGGCTGTGGTGCAGTGGTGGCGCGGCGCGCGGCCTCGCGCTCGGCCGTGGTTTGCGCCACCTTGTCGCGTATGTAGCGCGGCAGGGCGGCGGCGGCCGGCACGGCGCTGCCTGCGGCCAGCAGGGCCGGCGCCAGGCGCAGCAAGGCCTCGGCCGTGGGCAGGGCGGGCACCTGGGGGGCGCCGGGCGCCAGGCGGTCGCCATAGGCGGCGCGGGCATTGCCGGCCAGCGTCCAGCCATCGGGCACGGCCACGGCCTCGGGCGCGCACAGGGCGAAGTCCGGCGGCGCGCGCCAGCGCCCGCCAGCGGGCGCGCCGGCGTCGGCCAGCCACTCGAAGGCGGCGCTGTAGACCTCGTTCATGCGTGCGTCCAGCGTGGCCAGCACGCGGGTGCAGCCATGTTCGGCGCGCGCCTGCTCGGCCACGGCCAGCAGCGTGTCCACCGGCAGCACCGGCACGCCACGCCCGCCGCGCGCGCCAAAGGCCAGGCCCTGGGCCACGGAGCAGGCGGTGCGCAGGCCGGTGAAGGAGCCCGGCCCGCGGCCGAAAACCACGGCGTCGAGCTGCGCGAACGTCAGCCCGGCCCGCGCCAGCAGCGCGCGTATGGCCGGGATCAGCGTGGTCGATGCCTGGGCGCCGCCGGCACCGCTGTGCGCCAGCACCCGCGTGCCCTGCTGTACGGCGACGGACAGGGTGTCGGTGCTGGTGTCGAAGGCGAGCAGGTTCATGGCGGGCGTGATTATCGACGCTGGGCGATAGACTGCGCGGCATGTGGACTCACACGCTCGTCAAGGCCGGGCGCCGCGCGGGCGCCGCGCTGCTGGCGCTCATCGGCCTGTCGGCCTGCGCCGCCGGGCCCGCTCCTGCCCAGGCCCTGCCGGCCACGGTGCAGGCCGCCCTGCAGCGCGCCCGGCTGCCCGCGCAGGCGTTGGCGGCGGTGGTGGTGCCGGTGGATGCGGGCGCCGCCCCGCGCCTGGTGCACCGGGCCGACCAGGCGCTGAACCCGGCCTCGGTGATGAAGCTGGTCACCACCTATGCGGCGCTGGATCTGCTCGGCCCGGCCTTCACCTGGGACACGCCGGTGTACCTGGACGCCGCCCCCGTGGCCGGGCGCCTGCGCGGCAACGTCTATCTGCGCGGCCAGGGCGATCCCAAGCTGGTGGTGGAGCGCCTGTGGCTGCTCATGCGCCGCCTGCGTGCGCTGGGCATCGATGCGATCGAGGGGGACATCGTGCTCGATCGCAGCGCCTTCGTGCTGCCCGAGCATGACGCGGCCGAGTTCGACGGCGAGCCCTGGCGCCCCTACAACGCCGCGCCCGACGCCCTGCTGCTGAACTACAAGAGCCTGGCCATGGGCTTCACCCCCGACGCCGCCGCCGGCGTGGCCCATGTGCGCTACGAGCCGCCGCTGGCGCGAGTGCAGCTGGCGCCCAGCGTGCCGCTGGCGCCCGCGGGCACGGCCTGCGGCGACTGGCGCGCGGGCCTGCAGGCGCAGTTGGAAAGCGCCGCGCGCATCGCCTTCCAGGGCTTCTACCCGGCCAGCTGCGGCACGCGCGAATGGGCCGTGGCGCCGGCCGACCCGCGCGGCTTTGCGGCGCGCGCCGTGGAGGGTATGTGGCGCGATCTGGGCGGCCAGCTCAGCGGCCGCGTGCGCGACGGCCAGGTGCCGGCGGGGCTGCAGCCGGCGTTCGGCAACCCCTCGCCGCCGCTGGCCGAGGTGGTGCGCGACATCAACAAATACAGCAACAACGTCATGACGCAGCAGCTGCTGCTCACGCTGGGGCTGCAAAGGGGCGGCCAGGGTAGCTTCGAGGCCGCGCGCGCCGTGCTGGCCCAGTGGTGGCGCGAACGCATGGGCGCGGCCCCGGCGCCCGTGGTGGACAACGGCGCCGGCCTGAGCCGCGACGCGCGCCTGAGCCCGCTGGCCTTGGCCGGCCTGCTGCAGCTGGCCTGGGCGGCGCCGGTGATGCCGGAGTTCGTGTCCTCGCTGCCCCTGGTCGGCGTGGACGGCACGCTGCGCCGCAGGCCAGCACTGGCCACCGGCGGCGCGCATCTCAAGAGCGGCAGCCTGCGCGACGTGACCGCCCTGGCCGGCTACGTACTGGCCGCCAGCGGCCGCCGCTATGTGCTGGTGGCCATGGTGAACCACCCGGACGCGGGCGCGGCCCGGCCGGCGCTGGATGCGCTGCTGGCCTGGGCCATCCAGGATGCGCCTTGATCTGGCTCCAGCCCTGTTGTTTTATCGCCCGGCATTGGTAGTTTCCCGCCCCTTGCGAGGGCGAGCGCCAGATTAATATCCCATTTTCATAAAAACGAACGACCGTTCGATTTAACCCAGGAGAAAATCAATGAATAAGTGGCTTGGGCTGACCATGGTCAGCGCGGCGGCAATGCTCGTCGCTTGTGGAGGCGGGTCCGACCTGGGTGGCAGCACCGAGACCGACCTGAGCGGTGCGCGCGGCTCCCTGATGTACAACCCGCCGCTGCGCGTCACGGCGCTGTCGGCGGCCGAGTTCAAGGACAGGCTGGCGGCCAGCCCCAGCGGCCAGAGCCTGCTGGCCCTGGCGGGCGTGCCCAAGTGCGGCGTGAACGTGCATTACATCGAATACGGCACCGTGGGCGGTGCGGGCGAGAAGACCAACGCCTCGGGCGCGCTGATGGTGCCCTCGGGCGACGCGGCCGGTTGCAGCGGCCCGCGCCCGGTGGTGCTGTACGCCCATGGCACGACCACGGATCGCGCCTACAACATCGCCGACATCACCGAGCCCACGCGCCCCGGCGCCTCCGAGGGTTCGCTGCTGGCCGCCATGTACGCGGCCCAGGGCTTCATCGTGGTGGCGCCCAACTACGCCGGCTATGACGTCTCCAAGCTCGGCTATCACCCCTACCTGAATGCCGACCAGCAGTCCAAGGACATGATGGACGCGCTCAGCGCGGCGCGCAAGGCGCTGCCGCGCATCAACGGGCAGGACGCTGGCAAGCTGCTCGTCACCGGCTACTCGCAGGGCGGCCATGTGGCCATGGCCACGCACCGTGCGCTGCAGGCGGCGGGCCAGCCGGTCACGGCGTCGGCGCCCATGTCCGGCCCCTACGCGTTGGGCGCCTTCGGTGACGCCGTGTACTACGGCAACGTGAACCTGGGAGCCACGGTGTTCACGCCCCTGCTGGCGGCAAGCTTCCAAAAGGCCTACGGCAACATCTACGCCCAGCCCTCGGACATGTTCGAGGCTGCCTACGCCACCGGCATAGACACGCTGCTGCCATCGACCACGCCGCTGGACGCGTTGTTCAAGCAGGGCAAGCTGCCGCAGACGCAGCTGTTCAATAGCCAGCCGCCGGCGCCGGCCTTTGCCAGCATCACGCCGCCGACCCAGCCGCCGGAGCTGGCACCGCTGTTCGCCCTGGGCTTTGGCAGCAACAACCTCGTCAAGAACAGCGCCCGCCTGGCCTACCTGCAGGACGCCATCGCCAACCCCGACGGCGCCGTGCCCAGCGTGACCACCGGCGGCCAGGCGGCCGCACCGCAGAACACGCTGCGCCAGGCCTTCAAGGCCAACGACCTGCGCAACTGGGCGCCCAAGCGCCCGGTGCTGCTGTGCGGCGGCAATGCCGACCCCACGGTGTTCTACAAGGTCAACACCACGCTGATGCAGGGCCTGTGGTCTGCGCCCTCGCCGCTGGCCCTGCCGGCCGGCCTGCTGACGGTGCTGGACGTGGATTCGGCCAGCGGCGGCGCGGCCGATCCGTTCGCCGCCGTCAAGGCCGGCTTTGCCAACGCCAAGGCCGGCGTGGCCGCACAGGGCGGTGCGAATGCCGTGGTGCAGTCCTATCACGGCACGCTGGTGCCGCCGTTCTGCAACGTGGCCGCGCGCGCATTCTTCCAGCAGGTGCTGGCATCGGGCGGTTGAGCGCCATCACAAGGAGAAACCACAACATGAACCACAATTCACCCGGCAATTAAGAGTTGACGGCGGCGTACTTGACCTTCGGGTCATCGAA
>JAFEES010000106.1 GCA_018240995.1 Pseudomonadota bacterium
CAGGCGCAACTGGAGGGCTATCTGGTCGCAGTGGGCATCTTGCAGAAGGGCCAGACCCTGAGCGCGCAGGAGCTTCCGCCGGAAGCGGATGCGGTCAGTTCGTCATCGGCATTCGAGGACTGATCGATGGCGGCGCACGATGCCTGGGCCTTGGTCTGCCGCCTGTTCGCAGGCGGTACGCCCGTGCTGCGAACCACGCTGCCGCCCCGAGAGGTGGCTGCGCTGTCCGTCCTCGGCAAAGCGGTCAAGCCGACGACGGTGGATCAGTCGTTCGTGCTCTGCCCGCATTGCCAGCAGCATCGGGCGCAGGTCTGGGGCGATGGTCGCGGCGGGCGCGTGTGCCGTTGCCCGGACTGCGGGCCAGTGGCCGTCGAAGCGAGCGATGGTACGGCCTTGGCCTTGGACGAGGACTGGTTCCGTCAGAAGATGCGCCTTGCGCTCGGCATCGAAAGCCGCGACGGCATCGATGATCTGGGCGACGGCGTGTGGCGGCTCGGCGATGCTCGACGCTCGCCCGTGCTGCTGGCCCGCGATCTGACGCGGGTGCTGCAAGAACCCGCGCTGCTGGATCGGGTGCGCGTGGCGGGCGGCGACATCCGGGTGATCACGCCGAGGCCGAGCGCGACGCGTGGCTCACCCTTCGGCGCGGGCGTCCAGTGGCTGGCGCTGGAGGAACGCTTCACGTTCTACAGTGGCGGGATCACGTTCATCGCCGCGCCGTCGTCCGCGACGCCAGCAGTCGCCGATCCGGCCTCGCCGGTGAACGGGCCGTTCTCGGCGGACTTCAAGTGGGCGACGCTGCCGGACATCAGCAGCGCGCCGATCCAGTTCACCGACGGTCAGGCCAAGGTGTTCGAGGCGCTGTGGTCGTTCAAGGGCGAAGCCACGACGGCGGATCGGATCATGCCGCGCGCCGGGCTGGACAGCGCCAAACCCAGCGACCTGTTCAAGATCAAGGCGAAGGACAAGGGCAAGCCGGAGCCTGCGGCACAGCACGCGGCTTACGGCGCGCTCGTGGTCACGCAGAGGCGCGCAGGGCTGTATTCGATGCCGTGCGCGGCGGGCGCGGTGGACTCCCTACGCCAAACATCGGGAAAGGAGGTCTCCATGACGTGATCTCACCACCCGATGCGCCGAGGCTCGCGCGGACTTCAAGAGCCTGACCGTTTCAATTTTTTGGAGTGCTTGAAATGAGCGGAAAAAACCAATGGGTCGTACCCATCAACGGCGGCGATCAATGGGGTGTGCGGGGAGAAGGCAATGACCGTCTCACCTCCATCCATGACACGCAACAACAGGCGATTGACCGTGCGCGGGACATCGCCATCAACCAGCAGAGCGAGATGTTCATCCAAGGACGTGACGGCCAGATCCGTGAGCGCAACAGCTACGGTGACGATCCGTTCCCGCCCAAGGGCTGACGTGGAGGCTGGCCTCGCGGGTTTGCCGTTCTGCTTTGCCCGTGCAAACCCGCGAACCAACCATTCCCGTCGGCACACGCACAAGTGGTTGATGAACAACGCCGTCTGCGAGTGCCACGGCGAAGAAGTTGGCGCAGGTTTCGAGAGAAGATAGGGCGGAACAGGGGCGAACCGGGCGCATCGCGGCGGTCGGGCGACCGGCTGGTGGCACCCGCAGAATGGCCGGGAACCCCGCGTGGTGTGCGGAATCCGCAAAGGAAAACGCCCAGCCGAGAACGGTTGGGCGCTGAATAGTGGTGGCCTGGGACGGAATCGAACCGCCGACACAAGGATTTTCAATCCTCTGCTCTACCGACTGAGCTACCGGGCCTGAGCCTTGCATTCTAACCCAAAAAAACCGACGCAAATTCCAAGCCCCACAAATTTACCGCGCTCAGGCGTTGCGCTTGCTGCGCCCCAGGTCTACGCCGAGCTGGCGCAGCTTGCGGTAGAGGTGGGTGCGCTCCAGCCCCGTTTTTTCTGCGACTCGCGTCATGGAGCCGCCCTCGCGGGCCAGGTGGAATTCGAAATAGGCCTTTTCAAAACCATCGCGCGCCTCGCGTAGCGGGCGATCCAGGTTGAAGCCCTGGTGCGACAGAGGCAACTGGTCGGCTACCGAAACTGCCGTGGTGAAACCCGCGGCGCCGTTGCCCGAGGTCGCCATCTCGGGCGATTGGGCCGACTCGGCCGTGGCGGGCGCCGCGGCGGCGGGCGCGGCGTTGGGCACGCTGCGTGCCAGACCCTGCTCCACGGCCTTGAGCAGCTTTTGCATGGTGATGGGTTTTTCAAGGAACGAGAACGCTCCGATGCGCGTGGCCTCGACCGCCGTGTCTATGGTGGCGTGGCCGCTCATCATGATCACGGGCATGGTCAGCGTGCCGGCCATGGCCCATTCCTTGAGCAGGGATACGCCGTCCGTGTCGGGCATCCAGATGTCGAGCAGCACCAGGTCGTAGTTGCTCGCCTGACGCGCGCTGCGGGCCTGCGTGGCGTTTTCGGCCAGATCCACGCTGTGACCTTCATCGTTCAGGATTTCCGACAACAGATCCCGGATAGCCAGTTCGTCGTCTACCACCAGAATGTTTGCCATGTGTGTAAATGCACCCTTACTGCGCTTACCGCGGTGTTGCTAGAGCGCCACCGCCGCTTCAGGAGCGAATGATAACGACACTTGCGCGCCCGTCACTACCCCCCCCTCGACGCGGTTGGCCAGCTCGATGCGCGCGCCATGTTCGTCGGCGATTTTCTTCACCACTGCCAGGCCCAGGCCGGTGCCGCGCGCCTTGGTGGTGACATAGGGCTCGAAGGCGCGTTGCAGGATATGCGCCGGAAAGCCTGGCCCGCTGTCGGCCACGCTGAGCCGCACGCGCCGCGCGGCTTCGTTCCAGCGTGTGGCGATGTGCACGGGCACCGGCGCCACGCGCTGCTGCTCGGCGGCTTGCAGGCTGGCGTCTTGCGCGTTCTGCAGCAGGTTGTGCACCACCTGGCGCAGTTGCTGGGCGTCGCCCAGGATGCGCGGGCAGCGCTGGTCGAGTTCGGCCTGCACCGGCACCTGCGCCGTCTCGGCCCCGTACAGGTGCAGCACATCGGCAATCAGCGCGTTCAGATCCAGCGGTTGCAAAACGGCCGCCGGCAGGCGTGCATAGTCGCGAAATTCGTTCACCAGGTGCTTCATGGCATCGACCTGTTCGACGATGGTCTTCACCGACTTGGTGAGCACGGCCTGCTCGGCATCCGCCAGCTTGCCGGTGAGCTTGAGCTCCAGGCGCTCGGCCGATAGCTGTATCGGCGTCAGCGGGTTCTTGATCTCATGCGCCAGGCGGCGCGCCACCTCGCCCCAGGCTTGGGCGCGTTGGGCGGAGACGATTTCGGAGATGTCGTCGAACACCAGCAGGCGCGCGTGGTTGGGCAGCTCGGCGCCACGGGCCACCAGGCTGGTGCCCTGCGTGGCCATGCCGCCGCCGGCGCCGTGCAGCTCGAACGGGTGTTGCCAATGATCCAGGCTGTGGCGGTCGTGGTCGAGCGAGAACGCATCGAAATGCTGCTGCACGGTGGCGGCAAAGTCGGCCAGGCCGGGTACTGCCGCCAGGGGCTTGCCCTCGTAGGCCGCCAGCGGCGCGCGCAGGATGCGCGTGGCGCCGGGGTTGGAGGACTGGATCAGGCCCTGCCGGTCGAGCACGATCACGCCCGCCGTGAGGTTGTCCAAAATGGTTTGCAGGTTGCCGCGTGCGGCATCCAGCTGGCCCATGCTGCGCTGCACGGCGGAGCGGGCATCGGCCAGCTGCTGGGTCATCAGCGCGAACGCGCGCGTCAGGCCGCCAAGCTCGTCCTTGCCCTGCAGCGCGGCCTTGGGTGCCAGGTTGCCGGCCGCCACCTCGCGCACGCCGTCGGCCAGCACCAGCAGCGGACGCGCCAGCTGGTTGCCCAGCACCACCGCCAGCAGCACCGCGCCGAACACGGCCAGGAACAGCGCCAGCGTCAGCGTGCCTATGTACATGCGCCGCAGGCCGCCGCGTGCCAGCGCGCGCTCCTGGTATTCACGGTTTGCCTCCTGCACGGCGATGGCGTTGGCCACCAGGGCCTGCGGCAGCGGCATGGTGGCCTGCACGTAGCGCGGCTCGGCCAACAGCCCCACGCCGGGGTTGAGCACCATCACCAGCACGCGCACGCGGGCGTTTTCGGCTGCCTTGGGGTCGTTGATGTCGTCCAGCCCCTCGATCTGGAAGCTGATGCGTTCCTGGCGCGCCGTGCGCAGCTGCTGTGCGCTGGGGCGCTCCGGGTTCAGCGAATAACGCGACTGCCCTACCCCGGCCACGGGCTGGCCCGCGGCGTTCCACAGCACCATGTCGCTGGCGCCCAGCTGATCGCGCATGCGTTCCAGCACCAGGCCGGCCGCGGCATCGGGCACCTGGGCCAGCTGGCTGCTGGCGCCGCGCGTCTTGGTGGCCAGGTCGCTGGCGATGGTGTCCAGCGTTACGCGCGCCAGGCTCACGCCGGCGCTCAGGGCGCCCTCCACCTTCACGTCGAACCAGCTTTCGATGGAGCGCGACACGAACTGGTAGGACACGACATACACCAGCAGCCCTGGCAGCACGCCCACCAGGCCGAAGATGGCGGCCAGCTTGATCAGCAGATGGCTGCCAAAGCGCCCGCGCCTGACGCGCACGCCCAGGCGTACCGCGCCCCATGCCAGCACCGCCAGCAGCACCAGGGCCACGAGCACGTTCACGCCCAGCAGCCAAGCGAAGTTGCGCTCGTACAGCGCGCGGTTGTTGGTGGCCAGGGTGAGCAAAAACAGCAGCACCAGGCCTATGGCTCCCATCACGCCCGCGCCCAGGCCGAGCGCCCAGCGCATGGCCCGCTCCCGGCTGGCGGCGCGGCGCGCCGAGGCCGCGGGGCGCGGCTCTGCAGCGTTCATCGCGCGGCCTCCGCTGCGGGCAGGCGCAGGCTGCGTGTGAGCGCAATGTTCCAGCTGGAGCCGCCCACGGCGCCTATCTGCAGAGGCCGCGGCAGTTGCGACATGTCCAGACGGAACTGGAAGTTCACGCTATAGGGCACGCCATCGTCCAGGCTGCCCTCGTCGGCAATCTTCCAGCGCGCAATGCGCTGCAGGGCGGCCAGCACCTCGGGCAGGTCGTCAAAGCTCTGATCCAGGGACACGCCCAGCCCGGTGGCCGCAAATGGCGCGGCCGACTGGGCCAGGCGCCAGCGGCGCGTGAGCGGCTGGTAGCTCAGGCGCAGGTAGCGCGTGGCGCGGGCCACGACCTTGTCCGTCCAGTACCAACGTTGGCGCAGCACCTCGGCCTCGGCAACAAAATGCATGGCGATGCCCTTGTACAGCGCGTCCTGCACGATCGCCGGCAGCTCCAGCTGCAGCGCAGCGCTCAGGTACAGGCCGTCGGCGTCGCGCTCCAGCTGCAGTTCGCTGACCTCACCATGGTGCTGCGCCCGCGCCTGTGGTGCGTGCAGCCACAGGGCCGCAAGACAGGCCAGCACGGCGCACCAGCGGGCCCAGGTACGCAGCGGGCCTTCAGGCGGATTTTTGTAGCAGCGCGTAGAAGAAACCGTCGTGTTCACCCGGCCCATTGTCCGGGAGCTCATGGCGCTTGTCCGGGTTGCCGGGGAATAAATGCCCCGGTGACGGCAGCAAACGCGCATCGGTGTTGTGCGCAAGAAACGCCGTCGTCTGCTCCTCGCCCTCGGCGCGGAACACCGAGCAGGTGCAGTACAGCATGCGTCCGCCGGGGCGCAGCAGCGGCCACAGCGCCGCCAGCAAGCGCGCTTGCTGGCCGGCCAACTGCGCCACGTCGCTGGCGCGGCGCAGCCAGCGCACGTCGGGATGGCGGCGCACGATGCCCGAGGCGGTGCAGGGCGCATCGAGCAAGATGGCGTCGAACTGCGCCCCGCCGCTGGCCTGCGGCCACCAGTCCTGGGGGCGCGCGGCGTCGGCCACCAGCACCTGGGCGCTCAGGCCCAGGCGGCGCAGGTTGTCGTGGATGCGCTGGGCGCGCTGCGCGTCCACTTCCAGCGCCGTGACCTGCCATGGCGCCTGCAGCGCCGCCGCCCATTCCAGCAGGTGCGCCGTCTTGCCGCCGGGGGCGGCGCAGGCGTCCAGCAAGCGCAGCGGCTGCCTCGCGTCCAGCCCCTGCAGCAGCAGCGGCGCCGCCATTTGCGCCGCCGCATCCTGCACCGAGACCAGGCCCTGGGCAAAACCCGGCAACAGCTGCACGGGCACCGGGCGGGCCAGGGCCAGGCCCCAGTCGCCCACCAGGGTTGATTCAATATTGATAGCTGTCAGCGCTTTCTGGTAAAGCGCCGGCGTCGTTTTCGCCTTGGAAACCCTGAGGGTCATGGGTGCCGGCGCATTGTTCGCCAGCAGGATCTGCCGCCAATGCCGGGGGTGATCCTGGCGCAGGCGCTTGATCCACCAGGCGGGGTGGTTCCAGACGGCGACCTCGTCGTCCTGCGTGGCCGCCACCATGGCCTGGCGCTCGCGCAGAAAGCGCCGCAGGCAGGCGTTGACGAAGGCCGCCTGCGGGCGCGTCGCCGGGTTGCGTTTGACTGCCTCCACGGCCTGGTTGACCAGGGTGAACGGCTCGTAGGGCGCGCTCTCGGCGTCCCAGGCCAGCGCCAGTGCGGTGCACAGCAGCGCGTCCACGCGCGCCGGCGGGTTGCGCGGCGCCAGCTGCCGGCGCAGGGCCTGGGCGCGGCCCAGGTTGCGCAGCACCTGGAACAGCAGCGCCTGCACCGCGGGGCGCAGGGCGGCTTCGGTGGCGTCCAGCGCGGCCGTGCCCGACTGCCCGGCACCTATGGCCTGCAGCGCCGCAGCGCTGGCCTCCAGCAGCCGGCTGAGGGCCGGCGACGGGCTGCCACCCGGCGTGGCTTCCTGCGCGGCCGTCACAGCGCGCTCCCCTGCTTCATGCCGAACAACCAGGCCAGCACATTGGCCGGGAATTGCACAATGGCGCGGTTGTAGACGGTCACGGCCTCGTTGAACAGCCGCCTGGCCTCGCCACTGTGCACGGCCAGCTGCTCGCGCTGGTGGATCCAGGGTGCCAGGGCCGGCGGCGCCACGCCCTCGCTGGCACGGGCGGCGTCGTGGATCATGCCGTGCCAGGCCGTGTCCAGAACCTGCGCGGCCGCCGCCAGCGCCGCCGCGGCGCCGCCATCGAGCGGCCTGGCCCGGGCCACGGCCAGCGAGGCGCCAAACTGTGCCGCCGCCGCACCCAGGGCGGCATGGGTGTCGCTGGCGGCCTCGGTTGCGGCGGACGCTGGCGCATCGGCTTCGGTCTGCCCGGCACGCGCCTGGGCGTATTCGGCCAGCAGGGTCAGCCAGCGCTGCCAATGCGCATCCAGCGCGCCAAACGCCTGCAGGGCGGCCGAGCGCAGGCGAATCAACCGGTTGTAGGCACCCACGCCCCAGAACAGCAGCAGCGCCACAAGAATCACCAAGATCCACATGCTCATAAGCGGTGCTGCCGCGCTCACGCCCGCCAGCCATGAAACAAACCCAAAAAAAGAAGGCTCTTTTAGCGAAACGTATGGATATGCCAGCCCCACGACCGCGCTTCCGGAATTTCACAAGTCAAATCAATGACTTGTGTAAACGGTGACGCTGTGACGGTTGAGGTTGTGTAAGTTCATGATCAACAAGGAAATTTTTCTGCTCCAACCGCCATATCAATACGTTTCGCGAAAAGAGCCAAAAAGAAACTCCCGGCCCGCCATACGGCAAGCCGGGAGCAGCATGGTAGCGGCTAGTGCTTAGTCCGCCAGATCGGCGCTGCCGTCCAGCTCGGCCACCGTGCCTTCGGCGCTGGCCAGCTCGGCGGCCTCGGCCTCGGCGATGGCGCGGCGCTCGGCGTCGTCCATGGCGTCCTTGGCCTTGCGCGCCTGGTGGTAGGCCAGGCCGGTGCCGGCGGGGATCAGGCGGCCGACGATGACGTTTTCCTTCAGGCCACGCAGCTCATCGCGCTTGCCCATGATGGCCGCCTCGGTCAGCACGCGCGTCGTCTCCTGGAACGAGGCCGCGGAGATGAAGGAGTCGGTGGACAGCGAGGCCTTGGTGATGCCCAGCAGCACGTTGGAGTAGGTGGCCGGGATCTTGCCGTCCTTTTGCGCCTGCTCGTTGGTGTTGAGGATCTCCGAACGCTCGACCTGCTCACCCTGGATGTAGCCGGTCTCGCCCGGGTTCTCGACCACCACGCGGCGCAGCATCTGGCGCACGATGACCTCGATGTGCTTGTCGTTGATCTTCACACCCTGCAGGCGGTACACGTCCTG
>JAFEES010000107.1 GCA_018240995.1 Pseudomonadota bacterium
TCGATGACCCGAAGGTCAAGTACGCCGCCGTCAACTCTTAATTGCCGGGTGAATAATGACACCTGACAGGCATTGGTTGGCAGCCATTTTCATGCTCAGACACCCGTATAGACGGGCATCGTCATGACAGATCCAGCAGTGCCGCCTGCACATGCTGGTGAAACAGCGCCGCATCCCCCAGCGCGTTGGCGTTCAGCAAGGCCAGCTTGACCAGGAACAGGTCGGCCTTGTCGGCCCCAGCCTGGTCGATGGCCACGGCCAGCATGTCGTAGACCGTCTCCAGCCCCTGGATGGGCAGTGCGGTATTTGGGTTCATGGTGCTCTTCCTTTCGATGCGTTTCATTGGGGCAGCGCCGTCTGCAGGGCGGCGCGCAGGCGGGTGGCGTCCAGCGTGAGCCAGCGCGCGCACACATGCTGGTCGGGGCGCAGCAGGTAGGCCGCGCTGCCGGCGGACACGCCATAGCGCCGGCGGCAGCGGCCGTCGGCATCGGCCAGCACCTGGTCGGCGCCGGCCACCGGACCGGCCGCGCCCACCGCCGTCACGCGCAGCGGCACGCCGCGCGCGCGCCACTCGGCCAGCACCGCCTGCAAAGGCGCGGGAATGGCATCGGCCTCGGTGAAGTACAGCAGCTCGAAGCCGCCGCCCAGGTGATCCAGCAGGAATTCGTCGGCGCCCAGGCGCACGTTCCGGGGCGGCGCGCCATGCGCCGGGCCGTCGGTGAACAGCGCGTTGTCGTCGCCGGGGCTGTTCAGCGCCGAGTGCGTGTATTCGTGCGGACGCGAGGTGCGCCAGTGGTAGAGCGGGCGCACGAATTCCTGCGTCAGCGACAGCGACAGCACCGCGTCGCGCAGCAGCCTGAAACCCCGGCTGGGCGGAGTCATGAAGCGGGTGCTCTTGCCGCCCTCGTCGATGATCTCGCGCGCCGCGCCCACGCGTTCGGCGCTGTGGTTTGCCAGCAGCACCTTGCCGGCCAGGCCCTGGATCACGAAGGCCAGGTGCCAGGCCAGCGACTGCGCGTCCTGGAAGGCCGTGTTGGCGCCGCGCACGCCGAAGATCGGCAGCAGATGGGCGGCGTCGCCGGTGAAGAGGACGCTGCCGTGCACGTAGTCGGGCAGCGTCAGGGTGCGTGCCGAATACACCGAGCACCAGTCCATCTCCCAGGGCACGCCCGCATGGCCGATCATGGCCAGCTGGGCGTCGATGCGCGCCTTCAGCGACTCGGGCCGTAGCGCGTCCTCGGGCGTCTCGCCGGGCGGCAGCTGGTAGTCCACGCGCCAGATGCCGTGCGGCTCGCGGTGCATCAAGATGGTGTTGCCCGGGTTCCACTCCGGGTCGAAGAAGGCCAGGCGCTCGGTGGGCAGCGGCAGGTCGATCCTGATGTCGGCGATGACGAAGAAGCCCTCGTAGGAGGAGCCCTCCATCTGCAGGTTCATGGCCGTGCGCAGCCCTGAGCGGCCACCGTCGGCCGCCACCAGCCAGTCGGTCTGCAGCTGGTATTCGCCCTCGGGCGTGTCCACCGTGACCAGGGCATGGCCGTCCTGCTGCTCGACTTCCAGTACCTTGTTGCCCCAGCGGAAGTCGATCAGCGGGTGCGCCTTGCAGGCGTCGTACAGGTATTCCTCCATGTATTGCTGCTGCACGTTGAGCATGGGGTAGAAGCGGTCGTCCTCGTCGTGCGGCGCCTCCATGCGGAACACGCGCCGGCCGCGGTAGTAGGAGTTGCCGCAGCGCCAGGGCAGGCCGCCCTCGGTCATGCGCCCGGCCACGCCCACCTGCTGCAGGATCTCCATGGAGCGGCGCGTGAACACGATGGCGCGGCTGCCCTGGGAGAACTGCAGCTCCGCAGTCAGCACCACGCTGGCCACGCCGTGGCGCGCCAGCTCCAGCGCGGTGACCATGCCCGCCGGGCCCGAGCCGACGATGGCCACCTTCTGGCGCGACTGCGCCGCATGGGCCGAGGGCAACCAGGGCGCGTGAACCTGGTAGCGGTAGTAGATGGAGGGGCGGGGAGTCGAGCTTGGCTGGTGCATGAGCGGACCTTCGGCGGTACTGGAATCGAACGCGCATCAGGGCGCGGCGGCTGGCACCTGCATCCCGTTGCCTGCATGGGATGTAGTTGTGTGCGCAACCAATTTTATTTAAAAGCCTGGCGTCCACGATACCTGGCAGTTATGTGAATTGACAAACATCAATTTTTCAGACACGAAACGTCGATTTCGACCCTCATCATTTCTTGCACCGCAATGACGCAGCGCATGCTGTTGGCGTCCACGGCGGTCTTGTGAGGCCCTCATTGATCTACATCAGGGAAAACGATGGTTGCATGCGCAACCAGTGTTCTTAAACTTCGCCACGCGTTCCGAGCCCCAACGAAGACCGACAACCGCCAGCCCGTTTCCTGGAAATCACATGCCCTCATACGACAAGGCCTCGCGCCGCACCTTCATCCTCGGCCTGATGGCTGCCGCGGCCGCCGGTCAGGCACACGCACAGCCCTGGCCCGCCAAGCCCATCGAATGGGTGGTGCCCTATCCCGCCGGGGGCGGTACCGACGCGGTGGCACGCATACTGGCCGAAGCCATGGGCAAGACGCTGGGGCAACCCATGGTCATCAACAACAAGCCGGGGGCGGCCACCAACATCGGTGCCGACTACGTGGCCCGCAGCAAGGCGGACGGCTATGTGGTGATGTCGGCCGACACCGCCACGCTGGCGGCCAACCCCTTTTTGTATTCCAAGCTGCCCTACAGCGCCGAGAAGGATTTTGCGCCCATAGGGCTGACGGTGCGCTTTCCCCTGATTCTGGCCGTGAACCCTAGCGTGCCGGCCAGCAACCTGACGCAATTCCTGGCCTGGGCCAAGACGCAGGCCGGCGCCAACTACGCCACGCCGGGCTCCGGCAGCCCGCATCATCTGGCGACGGAGCTCTTTGGCGAGAAGGCCGGGCTGAAACTCACCCATGTGCCCTACCGGGGCGCGGCACCCGCCGTGCAGGACGTGGTGGCCGGCCAGGTACCCTTCATGTTCGTGGACACGGCCAGTGGCTACCAGTTCATCCAGGCAGGCAAGCTGCGCCCCATCGGCATCGCCAGCGCCGGCCGGGTGAAGAATTTCGACAGCATTCCGACGCTGCAGGAGCAGGGCCTCAAGGGCTACGAGGCCTACGCCTGGCAGGGTTTGGTGGCGCCGGCCGGCACGCCCCCCGAGGTCATCGGCAAACTCAACGCGGCGCTGCTGGCCGCGCTGGCCTCCACCCCGGTGAAGGCCAGGCTGCAGACGCTGGGCCTGGAGTTGATCCCCAGCACGCCGCAGCAGATGACCCAATACGCGGCCAACGAACGGGCGAAATGGGGGCCGCTGATCAAGACGGCCAGCATACATATCGACTAATGGCCGGAGAGGCAATGAGCCAGGCCCAGCGCGCCACCCCTCACGATGCAGAGCAAGGCGGGGACGACCAGCGGCTTGATCGCACGCTGACCTACCGCCTGCACGCGCTGCACAAGATCACGGATCAGCTCAGCCAACCGGCCTACCTGCGCGACGCCGGCCTGTCTCTCAGCGACGGCCGCTGCCTGGCGGCGGTGGGCAGCTTCGCCCCGCTGTCGGTGAATGACCTGGCACAACGCGCCAACCTGACCAAGGGCCAGGCCAGCCGGGCCACCCAGGCCCTGGTCGATCAAGGCCTGGTGGACAAGGCCGACCACCCCGAGGATAGGCGCGGCGTGGTGCTCACGCTCACGCCGCAAGGCCGTGAGGTCTGGGAGCGCACCATGGCGCTGATAGAGCGCCGCAACCACGACATCTTCGGCTGCCTCAATGCGCAGGAGCGCGCCACCCTTGGCGCCCTCTTTGATCGACTGATCGCGCACAACCGCGACAGCCGCTGATGCCTTGATGCCGCCCGGCGGCGGCCTCTGCCAGGCTGTTCGATCGAGCGCAAACGCCCCGTGGCTCAACGCCCCTCAAAGCTGGGCTTGCGCTTGTCGATGAAGGCCTGCATGCCCTCCTTCTGGTCGCGCGTGGCAAACAGCAGCTGGTTGGCCTTGCGCTCCAGCATCAGGGCCGCGTCGAGCGACGCGTCCATGCCCGCCAGCACCACTTCCTTGATCTGCATCACGGCCAGCGGCGGCATGGCGGCGATCTGGGCGGCCAACTTCAGCGCCTCGGGCAGCACCTGGTCGTCGGGCAGCACCTGGCTCACCAGGCCCATGATGCGCGCCTCCTCCGCCCCCACGGGCCGGCCGGTGAGCAGCATGCGCATGGCGTTGAACTTGCCCACGGCGCGCACCAGGCGCTGCGTGCCGCCTATGCCGGGCATGATGCCGATGCGGATCTCGGGCTGGGCGAAGCTGGCGCCGCTGCCCGCCAGGATGATGTCGCAATGCATGGCCAGCTCCGCCCCGCCGCCAAAGGCGTAGCCGCAGATGGCGGCGATGATGGGCTTGGGGCAGCGCTCTATCGGCGCCCACACGCGCTCGGTGTGGCGCTTCATGATCTCGATGGCGCCGCAGCCCTCCATGCTCTTGATGTCGCCGCCGGCGGCGAATACCTTGTCACCGCCTGTGAGCACGATGGCGCGCACGTCGTCGTCGGCCGATAGCGCCGTGAACGCGCGCGACAGCGCGGCCTGCAGCGGCAGGCTGAGGGCGTTGGTGGCGTCGGGGCGGTGCAGCGTGACCACGGCCACGCCGTCGTCCTGACGCTGCACGCGCAGCTCGGGCGTGCAAAGGTCTTCCATGGGGGTGGCGTCGGGCGTGGTGCTCATGCGTTGCTTCCTGAATGCTTGGCGGCGATGGTCGTTTCGGCCGGGTCTGGCGGCATCGTCCTTTTGGACGTATCTGGTCTTCGTGGGGGTTCCTATATTTGCTTCCCATGAACCCCAATCAGGAATTCCAACAGCAGGTGGTGCTCGTCACCGGCGGCACCAAGGGCATTGGCAAGGGCATTGCCGAGGGCTTTCTGGCCGCCGGCGCCACGGTGGTGGTGTGCGCGCGCCAGGCGCCCGAGGAGCTGCCCAGCCACGCCGGCCGCAGCGCCAGCTTCCTGCCCTGCGACGTGCGCGAGGCCGAGGCCGTGCAGGCCCTGGTGCAGGCCATCGTAGCCCAGCATGGCCGCCTGGACGTGGTGGTGCACAACGCCGGCGGCAGCCCGGCCGTGGACGCGGCCACCGTCTCGCCGCGCTTTCATGAGGGCGTGATCCGCCTGAACCTGATTGCCGCGCTGCACATGGCCCAGGCCGCCAACGCCGCCATGCAGCAGCAGGAAAGCGGCGGCGTCATCGTCTTCATCGGCAGCATCAGCGCGCTGCGCCCATCGCCCGGCACGGCCGCCTATGGAGCGGCCAAGGCCGCTGTGCTCAGCCTGGCCTCGTCGCTGGCCGTGGAATGGGCACCCAAGGTGCGCGTAGTGGCCGTGAGCCCCGGCCTGGTGCGCACCGAGCAATCACACCTGCACTATGGCGACGAGGCCGGCATTGCCGCCGTGGGCGCCACCATTCCCGCCGGCCGCATGGCCGAGCCCGCAGATATCGCCCAGGCCTGCCTGTTCGTGGCCTCGCCCCGGGCAGCCTACATGAGTGGCAGCAACCTGCTGCTGCACGGCGGCGGCGAAAAACCCGCCTTCCTTGGCGCCGCACACAACACCACACCGCCCAAGGCTCAGGCCTGAGCCGCGGCCCCTCAAACTGAAAAGGAACAAGCAATGGCTGAACCCGAATGGATGCAAGAAGTCCGCGCCCTGGTGGGCAAGGAATACGGGCGCGTGTACGCCTGGGACCCGGTCAACGCACCCATGATCCGCCAGTGGTGCGAGCTCATGGGCACCGAGGTGCCCACGGATGAAGCCGGCAAGGTGCTGGCGCCGCCGGCCATGCTGCAGGTGTGGTGCATGGAGGGGCCGGTGCCCAACAACTACCCGCCCGGCTCGACGACGGAGAACCCGTATGAGGCGCTGAAACTCATCGAGGCCCAGGGCTTTGCCTCGGTGGTGGCGGTGAACTCGGAGCTCTCCTTCGAGCGCTATGTGCGCGAGGGCGAGAAGCTCTACTACACCACGCGCCTGGATAGCGTGGGCGAGCAAAAGACCACCGGCCTGGGCACGGGCTACTTCGTCACCCTGATCATGAGCTACTTCTCGATCGCCGCCGCGGGCGGCCAGGACGAGAAGGTCGGCGAGCTGCTGTTCCGCGTCTTCAAGTTCCGCCCGGCCAACCCGGTCAAGCCCGCTGCCAAGGCGGACGCCGCGGCCGCTCCCAAGGCCATCCCGCGCTCTGCCCCCGGCATCAGCGACGACACGCGCTTTTTCTGGGACGGCGCGCGCGCGGGCAAGCTGCTCATCCAGCGCTGCAAGGGCTGCGGCACGCTGCGCCACCCGCCCGGCCCGGTCTGCCCGCACTGCCACAGCTTCGACTGGGACACGGTCGAGGCCAGCGGCCTGGGCACGGTGTATTCCTTCGTGGTCATGCACTACCCCGAGGTGCCGCCGTTTGAATACCCCAACCCGGTCGGCCTGATCGAGCTCGACGAGGGCACGCGCCTGGTGGCGCAGATCGTCGGCGCCAAGAGTGGCGACATCCAGATCGGCCAGCGCGTGAAGGTGGAGTTCAACGCCTTCAACGACGGCGAGCTGGTGCTGCCGCAGTTCCGCCCCGTCGCGCCCTGAGGACGCCTGCCATGGACTTCCAACTCACCGAAGACCAGCGCGCCTTTGCCGACATGGCGCAAAGCCTGTTTGCCGACTACTGCAGCGACGACCAGCTGCGCGCGCACGACACCTCGGGCGCGCCGTTCCAGCAGGACTTGTGGCAGCAGTGCGTGGACGCCGGCCTGCACAGCATCGTCGTGCCCGAGGAGCACGGCGGCCTGGGCCTGGGGCTGACCGAACTCATGGCGGTGCTTGAGCAGCAAGGCAGCGCCCTGGCGCTGGTGCCGCTGTGGGAGCAGCAGCTGGCCGCCGCCACGCTGGCACGCTTTGGCGGCGCGCAGGCGCAGGCAGCGCTGCCCGCGCTGGCGCAGGGCGAACTGGTCGCCGTATCGCTGGCGGGCCTGGCGCAGTCGCGCGGCTGCACGCTGCAGCTGTCACGCGCTGGCAGTGGCTGGCGGCTCGCTGGCACCAGCCCGGCCGTGCCGCTGGCGGCAAGCGCCAGCCATGCGCTGCTGGTCGCACAGGGCCCCGAAGGCCTGCGCCTGGTGTGGCTGGATCTGCAGGCCACCGGCGTGCGCCGCGAAGCCGGCCAGAGCCAGCACCACCAGGAGCTGGCCGATGTGTTTTGCAGCGCCGTGGCGCTGCAGGACGACGCCGTGCTAGCCGAAGGCGCCCTGCCCTGGCTTGAGCCGCGCGCCATTGCCGCGCTGGCCGCGCTGCAAATGGGCGTGACTGGCCAGCAGCTGCGCCGCACCGTGGCGTACGTAAGCGAGCGCAAGCAGTTCGACCGCGCCATTGGCAGCTTTCAGCTCGTCGCCGGCAAGATGGCCGACGGCCATATTGCGCTGGAGGCCTTGCGCAGCAGCGTCTGGCAGCTGGTTTATCGGCTCGACGCGGGCCAGAGCGCACGCCCCCAGGCACACGCCGTGCGCGCGCTGGCCAACGACACCGGCCACCAGGTCGGCCACATGGCGCAACACGTGCATGGGGGCATGGGCGTGGACGTGACCTACCCGATACACCGCTTTCTCTACTGGAGCCGCGCCCTGGCGGTCGCGCTGGGCGGCACCGAACACCACCTGGCCGCCCTGGGCGACTGGCTGGCCGACAACGACAACCTGGGATGGAAATATGACCTCGCCGAAGATGAACTCTGATCTGCGCCGCTACGGCGACGTGAAGCTGGGCGACGAGCTGCCCGCGCTGGCCGTGCCCATCACGGTGCAGCTGATCGCCGGCGGCGCCATCGCCACGCGCGACTACTTTCCCGGTCATGTGGACAAGGACGCCGCCCAGGAGCTGGGATCGCCCCATGTGTTCATGAACATCCTGACCACCAACGGCCTGGTGCAGCGCTTTGTCGAGACCTGGGCCGGCGGAGCGGGCGCGGCGCTGCGCGACCTGAAGATCAAGCTGGGGGCGCCCAACTATCCCGGCGACACCATGACGTTTTCCGGCAGCGTGACCGACAAGCGCGACGCCGACCGCAGCGTGGAAGTGACGCTCAAGGGCAAGAACCAGTACGGCAACCATGTCACCGGCACCGTGCGCGTGTGCCTGGGCTGAAAGTGCG
>JAFEES010000108.1 GCA_018240995.1 Pseudomonadota bacterium
CCAGTGCGGCGCAGCCAACCGGGCGCTGGTGGTGGGCGCCGAGGTGTTCAGCCGCATCCTGGATTTCAACGACCGCACGACCTGCGTGCTGTTCGGCGACGGCGCCGGCGCCGTGGTGCTGGAGGCCTCCGAGCAGCCGGGCATCCTGGCCAGCCAGCTGCATGCCGATGGCAGCCATGTGGGCATTCTGTGTGTGCCGGGCAATGTCTATGGCGGGCAGATTCTGGGCGACCCGCTGCTGAAGATGGACGGCCAGGCGGTCTTCAAGCTCGCCGTGGGCGTGCTGGAAAAGGCCGCGCGCGCGGCGCTGGACAAGGCCGGCCTGAAGGCGGCGGACATCGACTGGCTGATCCCTCACCAGGCGAACATCCGCATCATGCAAAGCACGGCGCGCAAGCTCAAGCTACCCATGGACAAGGTGGTGGTGACCGTGGATCAGCATGGCAATACCTCGGCGGCATCCATCCCGCTGGCGTTCGATCACGCCGTGCGCGCGGGCCAGGTCAAGCCGGGCCAGACGGTGATGCTGGAGGGCGTGGGCGGCGGCTTCACCTGGGGTGCAGTGCTTCTTAAAATGTAGCTATTGGCGCCCATGTGAAGGGTGCTGAAGGCCTTTTTTATTGAGTAGACGATGGCTAAATCTTTTGCATTTGTCTTTCCCGGCCAGGGTTCGCAGGCCGTGGGCATGCTGGACGCCTGGGGCGATCACCCCGTGGTGGCCGAGACGCTGCGCGAGGCCTCGGACGCCTTGGGCGAGGACGTGGGCGCGCTGATCCACGACGGCCCCAAGGAGGCCCTGGCCCTGACCACCAACACCCAGCCGGTGATGCTGGTCGCGGGCGTGGCCGCCTGGCGCGTATGGCGGGCCGAGGGCGGCGCGCTGCCGGCGTTTGTGGCTGGGCATTCGCTGGGTGAGTATTCCGCGCTCGTGGCCTCCGGCGTGCTGAGCCTGTCCCAGGCCGCGCCCCTGGTGCGCCTGCGCGCCGCGGCCATGCAGGAGGCCGTGCCCGTGGGCGCCGGCGCCATGGCCGCCATCCTGGGGCTGGACGCCGCCAAGGTCATCGCCGGCTGCGCCCAGGCCACGGCCGGTTTCGGCGCCGGCTCGCCCGAGGTGGTGGAGGCCGTGAACTTCAACGACCCCGCGCAAACCGTGATCGCCGGCTCCAAGGCCGGCGTGGACAAGGCCTGCGAACTGCTCAAGGCGGCCGGCGCCAAGCGCGCCCTGCCGCTGCCGGTGTCGGCCCCGTTCCACTCCAGCCTGATGAAGCCCGCGGCCGAGAAGCTGCGCCTGGCGCTGGCCGCGCTGGATCTGGCTGCGCCGCAGATCCCCGTGCTGAACAACGTGGACGTGGCCGTGCAGCAGGACGCGGATGCGATACGCGACGCCCTGTACCGCCAGGCCTTCGGCCCCGTGCGCTGGGTGGAATGCGTGCAGGCCTTGAAGGGGCGCGGCGTGACGCACATCATCGAATGCGGGCCCGGCAAGGTGCTGGCCGGCATGACCCGGCGCATCGATGCCGAACTGATCGGCGCATCTTTGTACGACCCGGCCACGCTGGCCGAAACCAGGGAGCTGCTGGCATGAGCGAGACCACCCCCCAGATTGCGCTGGTCACCGGCGCCACGCGCGGCATTGGCGCCGCCATTGCCGCCGAACTTGCGGCGCGCGGCCTGCGCGTCATAGGCACGGCCACCACGGACGAGGGCGCGGCGCGCATCGACCAGGCCCTGGCCGCTCAGGGCGGCAAGGGTGTGAAGCTGAACGTCACCGACGGCGCCGCAGTGGACGCGCTGGTGGACGCCATCGTCAAGGAGCATGGCGGCCTGCATGTGCTGGTGAACAATGCCGGCATCACGCGCGACATGCTGGCCATGCGCCTGAAGGACGAGGACTGGGACGCCGTGCTGGACACCAACCTCAAGGCGGTGTTCCGCGTCAGCCGCGCCGTCATCCGCCCCATGATGAAGCAGCGCTTCGGGCGCATCATCAGCATTACCAGCGTGGTCGGCGCCTCCGGCAACCCCGGCCAGGCCAACTATGCGGCCGCCAAGGCCGGCGTGGCCGGCATGACACGCGCGCTGGCGCGCGAGCTGGGCAGCCGCGGCATCACCGTGAACTGCGTGGCTCCGGGCTTCATTGCCACCGACATGACCGCCGACCTGCCCGAGGAGCAGAAAAAGGCCCTCAAGGCCCAGATCGCCATGGGCGAGCTGGGCCAGCCCAGCGACATCGCGCATGCCGTGGCCTACCTCGCATCGGCCGGCGCCGGCTATGTGACGGGGCAGGAGTTGCACGTCAATGGCGGCATGTACATGTAATTGAATACAGTTAACGCCGGTTTGTCCGTACGGCGAGTCTGCTAGGGATCTTTGCCCGAAGCGGCTAGAATCGCGGATTCATTCACAACCCCCTGAGGGAAACCATGAGCGATATCGAAGCACGTGTCAAAAAAATCATTGCCGAACAACTCGGCGTGGAAGAGTCTCAAGTCACCAACGAAAAGGCCTTCGTGGCCGACCTGGGTGCCGACTCTCTGGACACGGTGGAACTGGTGATGGCGCTGGAAGACGAGTTCGGCATCGAGATCCCTGACGAGGACGCAGAGAAGATCACCACGGTGCAGAACGCCATCGATTACGCCAACACGCACCAAAAGGCCTAAGTCACCGCGGCCCTGGCGTGCAGCGGGGCGCAGCATCCGATCAGCAAAGGTTTAACGCATGAGCCGTCGTCGCGTTGTCGTGACCGGCCTGGGTTGCATCACCCCCGTGGGTAACACGGTGGCCGATGCCTGGGCCAATATCCTCGCCGGCAAGTCCGGCATAGACCTCATCACCAAGTTCGACACGTCGAGCTTTGCCTGCAAGATCGCCGGCGAGGTCAAGGGTTTTGACCTGGAGTCCTACATCAGCGCCAAGGATGCGCGCACCATGGACAGCTTCATCCACTATGGCATTGCCGCGGCGCAGGAGGCCGTGCGCGACGCCGGCCTGCCCACGGGCGAGGCGCTGGGTGAAGAGCTGGCCACGCGCATAGGTTGCATCGTCGGCTCCGGCATAGGCGGGCTGCCGCTGATCGAGAACACCCACGCCGAGCTGACCAACCGCGGCCCACGCCGCATCACGCCGTTCTTCGTGCCGGCGTCCATCATCAACATGGTGGCGGGCCATGTGTCCATGCGTTTCGGCTTCAAGGGCCCCAATCTTTCCGTGGTGACGGCCTGTACCACCGGCCTGCACTGCATTGGCGAGGCGGCGCGCAAGATCGAGTACGGCGATGCCGACGTGATCGTCGCCGGTGGCACCGAGGCCACTGTCTCGCCCCTGGGCGTGGGTGGCTTTGCCGCCATGCGCGCCCTGTCCACGCGCAACGACGATCCCCAGACGGCCTCGCGCCCCTGGGACAAGGATCGCGACGGCTTCGTGCTCGGCGAGGGCGCGGGTGTGCTGGTGCTCGAAGAATACGAGCATGCCAAGGCGCGCGGCGCGCGCATCTACGCCGAGGTCACGGGCTACGGCATGAGCGCCGACGCCGGCCACATGACGGCACCCAACATGGACGGCCCGCGCCGCGCCATGCAGGCCGCACTGCGCAACGCCGGCCTGAATGCCGACCAGGTGGACTATCTGAACGCCCACGGCACCTCCACGCCGCTGGGCGACCTGAACGAAACCAATGCCATCAAGGCCGCCCTGGGCGAGCATGCCAAAAAGATGGTGGTGAGCTCCACCAAGTCCATGACCGGCCACCTGTTGGGCGGTGCCGGCGGCATAGAGAGCGTGTTCACGGTGCTGGCGCTGCACCACCAGAAGGTGCCGCCGACCATCAATATCTTCGAGCAGGATCCGGAGTGCGACCTGGATTACTGCGCCAACACCGCGCGCGACATGAAGATAAATGTCGCCGTGAAGAACAACTTCGGCTTTGGCGGCACCAACGGCACGCTGGTCTTCCAGCGCGTCTGACCGTCGTCGTGCCAGGGCGCAGGCGCGTCCTGATCCGGTGCCTTGAGCGCGTCTAGACGATGCGCGCCCCCTCGCATGCGCCCGCCGTGCGCTACCCCCTGGGTCGATCGCCGGCACTGGCCTGGCTGCTGGCGGCGCTGGCCGCCTGTTCCCTGGCCGGCCTGCTGGCCTGGCTGGCGCTGGGCACGGCGCCAGCATCCCTATCCATCAAGGCCGCGACCGGACTGGGCCTGTGGCTCATGGCCGCGGCGCTCGCCTGGCGCTGGTGGCACCGCATGCCCGTGGGCCAGTTGTGCTGGGACGGCGGCCAGTGGCGGCTCGAATACCCGGCGCCGGGGTGCGAGCATGCCGTCCAGGGCAGCCCGCGGGTGCATCTGGATCTGCAATCGGGCATGCTGCTGCTGCTGGCCCCCATGGCGCAGGGGCGGGGCCTGTGGCTCTGGCTGGAGCGGCGCAGCGACCCCGCGCAGTGGCTGGCGCTGCGGCGTGCGGTATATTCGCCCGCCCGCTCCCAGGCCCCGGATTCCACCAGCATCACGCAAACCCGATCAGACGACCGAGCTCCCACCCAGACATGACAGCACCTGCGCCCGCACCCATGGAGCCTGCCGACAGCGACCTGCGTCTGGTCGAGCGCACGGTTGCCGGCGATCAGCGTGCCTATGAGCTGCTGGTCATCAAGTACCAGCGCCGCATAGAGCGCCTGGTGGGGCGCATGGTGCGCGACGTGGATCTGATTCCCGACATCACTCAGGAGACCTTCTTGCGCGCCTATCGCGCGCTGCACCAGTTCCGCGGCGAGGCGCAGTTCTACACCTGGCTGTACCGCATTGCTGTGAACACGGCGAAGAAGGCGTTGATGGACATCAAGCGCGATCCGGTGATCGCCGAAAGCAGCCTGCGCGGCGGCGGTGATGAAGACGATGAAACTTCCCTGCTCGATCGTGAACTAATCAGCGATGAAACCCCCGAAACCGTGCTTGCCGCCCAGGAGGTCGCAGCTGCGGTCAACGCCGCCATGGATGCCTTGCCCGAGGATTTGCGCCAGGCCGTCACGCTGCGTGAGATCGAGGGTCTGAGCTACGAGGAAATTTCCGTGGCCATGTCGTGCCCCATAGGCACCGTGCGCTCGCGGATTTTCCGGGCCCGCGAGGCCATATCGGCAAAGGTCAAGCCGCTGCTGGAAAAGCAGACCGGCAAACGGTGGTAATGAAAGAGACGCAGGTTGCACGCAATGGCAGGTGACACCATGAACGACGAGGACATGAAGCGTGAGCATTTGTCGGCCCTGGCCGACGGCGAATTGCAGGACGAGGAGTTCGTGCGTGCGCTGGCCTATGCCGGCACGCCGCAGGGCCAGTCGGCCTGGCGCATGTATCACCTGATCGGTGACACGCTGCGCAGCCCGTCCCTGGCACATGTGACGCATGCCGCCGATCCGGCGCTGCTGGGCCGGCTGCGCGAGCAATTGGCGCAGGAGCCGCGCCCCGATGGTCTGGCCCCGGCGGCGCTGGCGATCCATGCTGCCCCCCAGGTACGCACTGAGGCGGCCAACGCCTCGGTGTTCCGCTGGAAGCTCGCTGCCGGTTTTGCCTCGCTCGCGGCCGTGGTCGCGGTGGGCTGGAACGGTTATGTAGGGCCTACGGGCGCAGCGGCGTCGCGGGGCGCGCAGCTGGCGGTAGTCCTGCCGCAGCCGGCCGCGGACTGGCCGCCGCCGTTCGTGGCCACGGCGGCGCAGCCGCAGGAGCAGCCGCCGGTGATGATCCGCGACCCCCGCCTGGACGAGTTGCTGGCCGCGCACCGGCAGTATGGCAACACCACGGCCTTGCAGATGCCGGCCGGTTTCTTGCGCAACGCGACTTTTGAGGCCCCGGGGCGCTGAGCCAGGCGGGTCTGCCGCGCGCACCCAGGCGTCGTGCGGCGCAGGCACTACACAAACTTTTGGAGGGAACGGCCGATGATGTCGAGCATGGATTGGAAACGCGGGCTGCAGTCCGGTTCTTTGGCGCTGTTGGTGGCGGTGGGCGCTGCCGCAGGTCTGCTGGCCAGCCCGGTGCCGGTGCATGCCCAATCCGCGCCGCCCTTGCGCGGCTTGCCTGATTTCACCGAGCTGGTGGAGCAGGTGGGGCCTTCGGTGGTGAACATACGCACCACGGAAAAGGTCTCGGCGCGACCCTCGACGAATGGCATGGACGAGGAGATGCTGGAGTTCTTCAAGCGCTTTGGCATTCCCATGCCCAAGGTGCCGCGCCAGCAGGGGCCGAAGCAGCAGCAGCCCGAGGAGCAGCCGCGTGGCGTGGGTTCGGGCTTCATTCTCTCGCCCGACGGATATGTGATGACCAACGCCCATGTGGTCGAGGGCGCCGACGAGGTGCTCGTGACCCTGACCGACAAGCGCGAGTTCAAGGCGAAGATCGTGGGCTCCGACAAGCGCACCGACGTGGCGGTGGTGAAGATCGATGCCACGGGCCTGCCAGCCGTGCGCGTGGGCGACGTGAGCCGCCTAAAGGCCGGCGAATGGGTCATGGCCATTGGTTCGCCGTTCGGGTTGGAGAACACGGTGACGGCCGGCATTGTCAGCGCCAAGCAGCGCGACACGGGCGACTACCTGCCCTTCATACAGACCGACGTGGCCATCAATCCCGGCAACTCCGGCGGGCCCCTGATCAATATGCGCGGCGAGGTGGTGGGCATCAACAGCCAGATCTATTCGCGCTCGGGAGGCTTCATGGGCATCTCGTTCGCCATCCCCATCGACGAGGCCATGCGCGTCAGCGAGCAGTTGCGCGTGAGTGGCCGCGTGACCCGTGGCCGCATCGGCGTGCAGATCGAACCCGTGTCCAAGGACGTGGCCGAATCCATAGGTCTGGGCAAACCCCAGGGGGCGTTGGTGCGTGGCGTGGAGGTCGGATCGCCCGCCGAGAAGGCCGGCATAGAGGCGGGCGACATCATCACCCGCTACGAAGGCAAGGCGGTGGACAAGGTGGCCGATCTGCCGCGCCTGGTGGGCAACACCAGGCCGGGCACCAAGGCCAGCATCACCGTGTTCCGCCGTGGCGCCGCGCGTGACCTGTCCATCACCATCGCCGAGGTCGAGCCCGATGAGAAGCTTGCCGCCAAGTCGGCCGACACCGAGGGCAAGGCCAAACCGTCCACGGCCGCGCAGCAGCTGGGCCTGGTGGTGGCGGAGCTGACCCCGGCACAGGCCAAGGAGCTGAAGATCAAGGGGGGCGTGCGCGTGGTCTCGGCCGAGGACGCCGCCGCGCGCGCCGGCCTGCGTGCCGACGACGTCATCGTGGCACTGGCCAACACCGAGGTGCGCAGCCTCAAGGATTTCGAGGCCGCGCTGGCCAAGGTGGACAAGAGCAAGCCCATCAACGTGCTGCTGCGCCGTGGCGAATGGGCGCAATACAGTCTGATTCGCCCTACGCGTTGAGCGGTTCCGCGCCGCTATCCCTAGGCCTGCGGTAGGGCTTTTGCCGCCGCCAGCGCCTGGGGTGCAAAAGTGCTATTCATGTATTTCGATAGAATGGCGGCCCTGAACCGGAGGTATTCGATATAAATTCAAGGCCGCCGCGCCGCCATGTGAAAACGCATGGCGTCAACCACAGGTGTTCCACAGCTTGTGCACCTGTTGTCCCAAATCGGCACCATCAATCTGTGGATTATCTGTTGATAAGTTTCCGTTGCAGCATGGCAACGGCCCTGTCCGCTAGCTGGACGGCCTTTTCCGAAGGGCCTTTTTGCCTACAATGAGGCTCCAACTATCGCAGTTGCCAAAGATTGTTGGTTCAGGGCGCGTCGCTTATTTGACGCGCCCTTTTTTCTTGCCCACGGTCTTGCCATTCAATCATTTGTCGTATCTCGTTGATGAACCACATCAGAAATTTTTCGATCATTGCGCACATAGACCACGGCAAATCCACGCTTGCTGACCGCATCATCCAGCGCTGCGGCGGCCTCGCCGAACGCGAGATGGAGGCCCAGGTGCTCGACTCGATGGACATCGAGAAGGAGCGGGGGATAACCATCAAGGCGCAGACCGCCGCGCTCTCATACCAGGCGCGCGACGGCCAGGTCTACAACCTGAATCTCATCGACACGCCGGGCCATGTGGACTTCTCGTATGAGGTGAGCCGCTCGCTCTCGGCCTGCGAGGGCGCGCTGCTGGTGGTCGATGCATCCCAGGGAGTGGAGGCGCAGACCGTGGCCAACTGCTACACCGCGCTGGACCTGGGCGTGGAAGTG
>JAFEES010000109.1 GCA_018240995.1 Pseudomonadota bacterium
CCTTTTCTTTGAGGCGCACGGCCTCTTCGACGGCGATTTCGTCAAAGGGGTTCATGCTCATCTTGACGTTGGCGATGTCTACGCCCGTGCCGTCCGACTTCACGCGGACCTTCACGTTGTAGTCCACCACGCGTTTTACGGGGACGAGGATTTTCATAAGCTAGCTCCTGGGTTTGCAAAACTCCCTCCCCCTCTGGGGGAGGGCAGGGGTGGGGGCCGGCGACGCCCAAACCTTGATGCCGGCGCTCCGGCCCCCATCCCAACCTTCCCCCAGAGGGGGAAGGAGCGGGAACGGGTACGGCGTCGCGCAGTCATTGCCCGCCTGTCAGCGCAGCAGGCCGGCAAGGCGGCTGGCAATGAGGGATTCAGCCTCGGCCATGATGCGGGTGATGAGTTCCTGCACGCTGGGCACGTCGTTGATCAGGCCGGCCACCATGCCGCAGGACCACACGCCCGCCTCCATGTCGCCCTGCTGCATGATGCGCGGGTAGACGCCCGCCAGCTCGGGGGCGATGTCGGCAAAGCTGATGGCGCTGCCCAGCTCGCGCTCCTTGGCCATGACGCGTTCGGTGGCATGGCTGATCAGCACGCGCTCGGTGTTGCGCAGCGCGCGCATGATCAGGCGCGTGTCCAGCTCGCTGGCCGCCACTATGGTGTCCTTCACGTTCTGGTGCACCGGCGCCTCTTTGGTGGCGATGAAGCGCGTGCCCATGTTGATGCCCTCGGCCCCCAGGGCCAGCGCGGCCACCAGGCTGCGCCCATCGGCCATGCCGCCCGAGGCGACGAAGGGAATCTTCAGCTCCTCGGCCGCGCGCGGCAGCAGGATGAAGTTGGGGATATCGTCCTCGCCCGGGTGGCCGGCGCATTCAAAGCCGTCCACGCTGATGGCGTCGCAGCCAATCGATTCGGCCTTGAGCGCGTGGCGCACCGAGGTGCATTTGTGGATCACCTTGATGCCGGCCTCCTTCAGCGCCGGCAGCCACTTTTGCGGGTTGTTGCCGGCCGTCTCGACGATCTTCACGCCGCCCTCGATGATGGCCTTGATGTAGCCCGGATAGTCCGGCGGGTTCACCGCGGGCAGAAAGGTCAGGTTCACGCCGAAGGGCTTGGCCGTCATCTCGCGGCAGCGGCCAATTTCGCGCGCCAGCAGCTCGGGGGTCTTTTGCGTCAGCGCCGTGATCAGGCCCAGGCCGCCGGCGTTGGACACGGCCGCGGCCAGCTCGGCGTAGCCGACGTAATGCATGCCACCCTGGATGATGGGGTGCTCTATGCCAAAGAGTTCTGTGATGCGGGTCTTCATGTATTCCTCACTCCGGCGCAATGCCCTTGTCGCGAATGATCTGGCCCCAGCGCTGGTAGTCCTGCGCAATGCGCTGGCCCATTTGCGCGGGGTTCTCGAAGCGGGCGATGGCGCCCACGCCGAGCAGCTTGTCCTGCACCTCCTTGTCGGCCAGGATCTGCTGCACCTCGGTGGCGATGCGATCCACCACCGCCTTGGGCGTGCCCTGCGGGGCCAGCAGGCCGCCCCAGGAAACGGCGTCGTAGCCCTTCACGCCCTGCTCGGCAATGGTCTTCACATCCGGCAGCATGACCACGCGCTCGGGCGAGCCCACGGCGATAGCGCGCAGCTTGCCAGCCTTGACATGCGGCAGGGCCGCCACCAGGTCGGCATACATGATGGGCACCTGGCCGCCAATGGTGTCGGTGATGGCCGGCACGCCGCCCTTGTAGGGGATGTGCTGCATGTCGAAGCCCGCCATCTGCTTGAGCAGCTCCATGCTCAGGTGGCCAAAGCTGCCCGCGCCCGAGCTGGTGTAGTTGATGGGCGTCTTCTGTGCCTTGGCATGGGCAATGAGCGACTTGAGGTCGGTCACGTCGGGCAGCAGCTTGGGATTCACCACGATGACGATGGGCAGGTCGTACACCGTGGCCACGGGCGCGAAGTCCTTCACCGTGTCGTAGCCGGCCTTCTTGTACAGGTGCGGCGCCAGCAGCGTGGGCGTGGCCAGCATCATCAGCGTGTAGCCGTCGGCCGGGCTCTTGGCCACCTGCACGGCGGCGATGGAGCCCGAGGCGCCCGGGCGGTTGTCCACCACCACGGCCTGCTTCAGGCGATCGGCCAGCTTCTGGCCGACGATGCGCGAGGCCGTGTCGGTGGGCCCGCCGGCCGGGAAGGGCACGACCAGCTTGAGCAGCTTGTCGGGCCAGGCGGCCTGGGCCAGGGCGCCGCCGGCCAGGCCGGCGAGCAGCGGCGCGGTGGCCAGGGCCAGGGCGGTGCGGCGGTTGATGGCGTGGGGTTTCATCGCAATCTCCTTGATAAAAAATGGCCGTAGCGCTTATCCGTCAAGCGCGAGCAGCTATTATTTTTGATAGTTACTCCTGCGGCAGGGTAAGCACGCCCTGCGCCCGCAGGGCCTGCAGCTGCTCGTCGCTCATGGCCAGCAGGCGCGTCAGCACCTCGCGCGTGCCCTCGCCCAGCGTGGGCGGTGCCATGCGGATCGGCAGGCGCTCGCCGTCCAGGCGGTAGGGCGGCGCGAACACCGGCGTGGTGCCCACGACGGGGTGCGGCATGTCCTGCACCATGCGGCCGCGGCGCGTGCGTTCGCTGCTCAGGGCCTCGTGCAGGCCGGCGACGCGGCCACAGGGGATGCCGGCCTGGGTCAGGCGCTCGAGCAGCAGCTCGCGCGGAAAGCCGCGGATCAGCTCTTTCAGCAGTGGGCCCAGCTCCAGCCGGTTCTTGGCGCGCTCCACGTTGGTGGCAAAGCGCGCGTCCTCGACGATGTCGGGGCGCTCTATCACCTGGCGGCAGAACTTGTCGAACTGGGCGTTGTTGCCCACGGCAATGATCAAGGGGCCGTCGCTGGCCTCGTACATGCCGTAGGGCACGATGGAGGGGTGGGCGTTGCCGTAGCGCTCCGGGTCGTGGCCCAGCTTCAGCGCATCCAGCCCGTAGTAGCCCGTCACCGTGAGGCCGCAGTCGTACAGCGCCATCTGTATCAGCTGGCCCTGGCCGGTGCGTTCCTTTCTGAACAGCGCCGCCAGCACGGCCTGGGCCGCGTACATGCCGGTCATCAGATCGACCACGGCCACGCCGAACTTCAGCGGCGGGGTATTGGCCTCGCCATTGAGCGCCATCAGGCCGGCCTCGCCCTGTATCACCAGGTCGTAGCCGGGGCGGCTGGCCTCGGGGCCGGTGACGTCGTAGCCGGCCACCGCGCAGTAGATCAGGTCCGGCTTGATGGCCTTGAGCTGCTCGTAGCCCAGGCCCAGCTTCTCGGCGCCGCCGGTCTTGAAGTTGTGGATCACCACGTCGCACTGGGGCACCAGGTCATGGATGATTTTGTTGCCCTCGGGCGTCTGCAGGTCAATGGTGATGGACCGCTTGTTGCGGTTCATGCTGTTGTAGTAGGTGGTCTCGGTCTGGCCTATGCGCAGGCCCCAGTCGCGCGTGTCGTCGCCGCGGCCGGGGTGTTCCACCTTGATCACCTCGGCGCCGAAGTCGGCCAGCACCATGGCGCACATGGGGCCGGCGAACACGCGCGAGAGGTCGAGCACGCGCACGCCCGCCAGGGGGAAATCGGCAGTTGAGGTCATGGGTCTGGTCTCCTTCGGTGTTGGATGTTTAGCGCGCCTGGCGCAGGCGCGTGAAGTCGGCGGGGCGCTTTTCCAGGAAGGCGGTGATGCCCTCCAGCGACTCCTCGGTCTCCTGCGACAGCGGCATGTACAGCGCCTCCAGCTCCAGCTGCTGCTCCAGGCTGTTGCGCGGCGCCAGGCGGCACAGGTGCTTGATGCGCGCGGTGGCCAGCTCGGGGCCGGCCGCCACCTGCCGCGCCAGCTCCAGCGCCGTGGCCAGGGCCTGGCCGGGCTCGGCCAGGCGGTTCACTACGCCGAGCTGCTGCATGCGTTCGCCGCTCACGCGTTCGCCGGTCAGGCACAGCTCGGTCAAGACCTGGCGCGAGACAAATTCGGCCAGCAGCGCCGTGGCGCCGCCGTCGGGCGTCAGGCCCACCTTGACGTAGGCCACGGAGAACTGCGCGTTCTTCGCCGCCACCAGCATGTCGCCGGCCAGCGCCAGCGACAGGCCGGCCCCTGCGGCCGCGCCCTCCACGGCCATGATCACGGGCTTGGGGCAGTCGCGCAGCGCGCGCACCAGGTTGTGCAGGCCTTCGAGCTTCAGCCGGCGCTCGGCAATCGGCAGCTCGCGGCGGTGGATGAGCTGGCGCAGGTCGCCACCGGAGCAGAAATGCCCGCCCTCTCCGGTGAGCACCACGGCGCCCACCGTGGGGTCGCAGGCGGCCTTGTGCAGGGCCTCGGTCAGGCCGTTGTAGAAGCCCGGCGTGAGCGCGTTGCGCGCGGCCGGGTTGTTGTTGGACAGGATCAGCACCGCGCCTTCGCGGCGGGTGATCAGGGCGGGTTCGGTCATGCTTGTCTCCTGCTGTGTGCTTGTTTTTTTAATAGCTTGCCGCGCTTAATAGATAAGGCGTCAGGCCATTTTTGGCTACAACTCCCTCCCCCGCTGGGGGAGGGTTGGGGTGGGGGCCAGCAACGGACACGCCAACAGGCGCTGCGCCATGCAAGGCAAGCCCCCATCCCCCTCGGTGCTGGCGGCGAGACGCCGCCGCTCTTCAGGCCGTCCAGTTCCGCACAGGCAGAACTGGAGCCGCGGCCTTCAGCCCCAAAGGGGGAAGGAGTTTCAAGCCAGCGCCATCCAGCGCGCCAGATGGTGATCCATATCACCCAGCTGGTGGTCGATCATCACCAGGCGCTTGGCGTAGTGGGCCAGCGGCAGCTCCCAGGTCACGCCTATGCCGCCGTGCATCTGTATCGCCTCCTCGGCGATCAGCGTGCCTATCTTGCCGACGCTGTACTTGCCGGCGCTCAAGGCCTTCTCGCGCGCCACGCGGTCGGTGTCGTCAATGGCGGCGGCGGCGTTGATCACGGCCGAGCGCGCCTGCTCCACCTCCAGCAGCATGTCGGCCATGCGGTGCTGCAGGGCCTGGAAGCTGCCTATCACCACGCCAAACTGCTTGCGCGTGCGCAGGTATTCCAGCGTGTCGTCCTTGGCCTTGTCCATGGCGCCCAGGCTTTCGGCGGCCAGCGCCAGCAGGCCGTAGCCCACCACGCGCTCCAGCAGCGCGTGGCCCGCGCCTTCCGCGCCCAGCAGTGCATCGGCACCCACGCGCACGTCGGTCAGCACCAGCTCGGCCGCGTGGCCGCCGTCGATGCGGCCATAGCCGCGGCTTGTCAGGCCCGCCGCATCGCCCGGCACCAGGAACAGCGAGATGCCGGTCTCGTCGGCCACGCCACCGCCGGTGCGCGCGCTCACCAGCAGCAGCCCCGCCTGGTCGCCGAACGGCACCACGGCCTTGGCGCCGTTCAGCCGCCAGCCGTCGCCGTCCTTTTGTGCGCGGGTGGCAACGCGGTTCAGCTCATAGTGGTTGTCCGGCTCGTCATGCGCCAGCGCGGCCAGGGCGCTGCCGGCGATGATGTCTTCCAGCCGCGCCTTCTGCGCCTCGCTGCCGGCCTCGGTCAGCGCGCGGCCGACCAGCAGCGCACCCAGCAGGGGCTCGGCCACCAGGTGGCGGCCCATGGCCTCGAACACCAGGGCGATGTCGGGCCCATGGCCGCCAAAACCGCCGTCGGCCTCCTGGAACAGCGCGCCTATGGCGCCGATCTCGGCCAGTTTTGCGTAGGTCTCGCTGCTGTAGCCGTCCGCTCCGTAGGCCTGGTGGTTGCGGTATTCGGCGGGGTATTGCTCGCTCAGGTAGCGGTTCAAGGCGTCCGCCAGCATGCGGCGATCTTCGTTGTGTTCAAAGTTCATGGCGATGCCCTCACAGTCCCAGGATCATCTTGCTGATGATGTTGCGCTGAATCTCGTTGGAGCCGCCGAAGATCGACAGCTTGCGGTAGTTGAAGTAGGCGGCGGCGGCCGTGGCGGCCTCGGGCGGGCCGACCGGCTCCTCCTGGTATTCGGCAAACTGCGCCGCCTCGATATAGGGCAGCGCGTACGGCCCCATGGCGCGGCGGATCAGCGACAGCAGCTCCTGGCGTATCACGGTGCCGCGAATCTTGAGCATGGAGCTCTCCGCCCCCGGCACGCCGCCGCCGGCCACCGATGCGATCACGCGCAGGTTGGTGGTGGCCATGTTGTTCAGGTCGATCTCCACCTGCGCCATGCGCGTGGCGAACTGCGGGTCTTGCGCCAGCGGCTTGCCATTGCGCTGCACGCGGCTGGCGATGACCTTGAGCTTTTCCAGCGCGGCCATGGAGAAGCCCACGCCGGCGATGCCGGTGCGCTCATAGGTCAGCAGGTACTTGGCGTAGGTCCAGCCCTTGTTTTCCTCGCCCACCAGGTTTTCAAGCGGCACCTTGACGTCGGTGAGGAACACCTCGTTGACCTCGGCGTCGCCGTCCAGCGTGCGGATGGGGCGCACCTCCACCCCCGGCTGCTTCATGTCGACCAGCAGGAAGCTGATGCCCGACTGCGCCTTGGCCGTCTTGTCGGTGCGCACCAGGCAGAAGATCATGTTGGCGTGCTGGCCCTGGGTGGTCCAGGTCTTCTGGCCGTTGACGATGTAGTGGTCGCCCTCGCGCACGGCCGTGGTCTTGACGCTGGCCAGATCCGAGCCCGCGCCGGGTTCGGAATAGCCCTGGCACCACCAGTCGGCGCCATTCAGGATGCGCGGCAGCCAGTGCTTTTTCTGCTCATCGTTGCCGTACTTGATCAGCACCGGGCCGAGCATGGACAGGCCAAACGGCACCAGGCGCGGGCCGCCGGCCATCGCGCATTCGTCGTCGAAGATGAACTTCTGCACGGCGCTCCAGCCCGTGCCGCCATGCTCCTTGGGCCAGTGGTAGGCCAGCCAGCCTTTCTTGTTCAGGATGGCGTGCCAGCCCTCCTGGTCGGCGCGCGTCAGGCGCTGGCCGGCCTTGACCTTGGCGGCCAGGGGCTTGGGCAGATGATCCTTCAAGAAGGCCCGCACCTCGGCGCGGAAGGCCTCTTCTTCGGGGGTGAATTGCAGATCCATGTCGTGCCTCACTAGTTAGTTGGGGACAGAGCAAAAATTGCTGCGCAATTTCTTGGTCTGTCCCGCAAGGTTTCAGACTTCAGAAAATTTCAAACAGCCCGGCCGCGCCCTGGCCGCCACCAATGCACATGGTCACCACGCCCCATTTCACGGACGGGTTCTTGGCCTTGCGGCGGCGCCCTTCCAGCAGGATGTGGCCGGCCAGGCGTGCGCCCGTCATGCCGAAGGGGTGGCCAATCGAGATGGCGCCGCCGTTGACGTTCAGCCGCTCGTTCGGAATGCCCAGCTGGCGCTGGCAGTACAGGGCCTGCGAGGCAAAGGCCTCGTTCAGCTCCCACAGGTCTATGTCATCGACGGTCAGGCCGTGGCGCTTGAGCAGCTTGGGCACGGCAAACACCGGGCCTATGCCCATCTCGTCGGGCTCGCAGCCGACCACGGCAAAGCCGCGCAAGGCGCCCAGGGCCTGCAGGCCCAGACGCTCGGCCTGCCGGGCCTCGACCAGCACGCAGGACGAGGAGCCATCGGACAGCTGCGAGGCATTGCCGGCGGTGATGAAGTTGCCCGCGCCCTTCACCGGCTCCAGCTTGGCCAGGCCTTCGAGCGTGGTCGAGGCGCGGTTGCAGTTGTCGTGCGTGGCCACCACGTCGCGGTGAGTGACCTCGCCGGTCTCCTTGTTCTTCTCTGCCATGCGCGTGGCGCAGGGGATGATCTCGTCCTTGAAAACGTCGGCGGCCTGGGCGGCGGCCGTGCGCTGCTGGCTTTGCAGCGCAAACGCGTCCTGATCCTCGCGGCTGATGGCATAGCGCTTGGCCACGATGTCGGCGGTGTCGATCATGGCCATGTACAGCGCCGGCTTGTGCTCGACCAGCCAGGGGTCCATGTCGGTGGGCAGGTTGTTGCCCGGACGCAGGCCGGAGATGGTCTCCACGCCGCCGGCCAGCATGGCGTCCACGCCCTCGGCCACGATGCGGCCGGTGGCCGCGGCAATCGCCTGCAGGCCCGAGGCGCAGTAGCGGGTGATGGTGGTGCCGGCGATGGTGAGGGGCAGCTCGGCGCGCAGCACGGCCTGGCGGCCCAGGTTGCGGCCCTGGAAACCGTCGGGGTTGCCGCAGCCCAGGATCAGATCCTCGATCATGGCCGGATCCACGCCCGAACGCTCGACCGCGGCCTTGACCGAGAA
>JAFEES010000010.1 GCA_018240995.1 Pseudomonadota bacterium
CGCCGCGCTTATCTACCCCCCTCCAGCAGCCGGTCCATCTGCTGCCGCGCGATGGGGTGCCCCAGCGCCGCCGCCTTGGCCAGCCACATGATGGCCAGGTTGGCATCCCGGGGTATGACGCTGCCGCCCCCGGAAGCGTAGGCCGTCCCCAGCCACTGCATGGCCTCGGCGTTGTCCTGCGCGGCGGCCTCGTTCAGCCAGTACAGCGCCGCCTTGTGCGCGCCCGCCACATAGAACAGCGCGCCCATGTCGGCCTGCGCCTCGGCATCGCCCGCGTCGGCGCGCAGCAGCATGGCAATGTCGTCGGCGTTCAGGGCCATGTCCACCAGGCCCAGCACATCATCCAACGCCAGCATGGCGCGGCTGCGCCCATCCTTGTCGCCCCGGCCCATCGAGCCGTCGGTCACGCGGCGCCAGAGCGTGCGGCGGCTGATGCCTGTGATGGCGACCGATGCGTCCAGGCTGAGGGTATCCATGTCTTTGCGTTCCTTGTGGCCGGCCATTCTATTTCGCGCCGGCAGGCGGGGCCTGGCATGCGCGCCGGCATGCCGTGGCACGACAAAGACCGTGCCAAAAGGCCGCTGGGATGCGGGGCGGCGTGCCAAAACCACCAGAAACACGATGAAACCAGTCGAAACCACTTGGCATGGCTGTTGCTGAATGTAATGCAACCGGTGACCGCCGGCCCATTGTTCAACTGGAGGAATCTTATGAAATCCAACATGATGCGCCGCGCCCAGGCCGGTTTTACCTTGATCGAACTGATGATCGTTGTGGCGATTATTGGTATTTTGGCGGCCGTGGCGCTGCCGGCTTATCAAAACTATATGAAGAAGGCCGCATACACTGAAGTTATTGCCGGCATGGCCTCCATCAAAACAGCTGTTGATGTGTGTTATGGAACTGAAAGCGATCTGGCGAAGTGTGATACAGCGGCAAAGATTGGCGAGGCATTGCCTACCGGCATGACTACGGGCGCTCTTAATAAAATCGAAATCACCGCTACCACTGCGGCAATTACAGGAACGCCGAATGCATTCAAGGGCATCCTGGCAACAGAGACTTGCGTCATGACTCCGACGGTAGATGCCACCAATAAGCGACTGAACTGGGACTATAGTGGTGCGTGCGTCACACAGGGTTACGCAAAGGCGAAATAATCAGCCGCCAGCATTTATGGAGCAAACCTCCAATTGCATCAATAAAAAACCGCCTTTGGGCGGTTTTTTATATTCGGCATATTAATAAGATAATTGGGGTCAGATAATTGTGTAATTGGGGTCAGATTCCAATTAATTTCTGGCTCTTACGCGTTCTGGTAGGGCGCTGGTAGCTCTTTTTTTGGATATGACTGGCCGGGATATGGTATTTGACGTCAGAATCCCATTAAATTGGTTTACGTCTCAAAAATCTCTTGCAACGCGGCAAGGGTGGCGCTCAGGGTTTTGGCGGAAATGGCGCCCAGCCTTTTGGCCAGGCGTATTTTGTCCACGGTGCGCATCTGATCGAGCACGATCAGCCCCTTGGTGCCTGCGTGGGTGACAGGTACGCGAAAAGGGGCGGCAAAGCCTTTGGATGTCATGGGCGCGACGATGACCGTGCGCAGATGGTCGTGCAGCTCCGCGGGCGAGATCACCACGCAGGGCCGCGTCTTTTGAATCTCGCTGCCTACCGTGGGGTCAAGGTTGACCAGCCAGATGTCTCCACGCTTCACCATGACAGCTCTGGGTCTGCGGCATTGCCAAACTCGCCCATCAGCATCGCATCATCACCCGCTGCGGCGATGGCCTTGGCAGCGTCTGCCCAGCCGGCGCGTGCCAGTGTTGCGGGTTTACGCAGCACGATGGCGCCTTGCTCGACCGAGACGGTGGCCACGGTTACGCCTTCCAGCCCGGCCTGGGCCAGCAAGGTCTTGGGCAAAACCACTCCCTTGCTATTGCCTATGGTGCGGATTGCGATATGCAAGTAATTGGGGTCAGATTCCAATTAATTTTTGGCTCTTGCGCTTGCTGATAGCGCGTTGGTAGCTCCTCTTTTTGATGTGGCTGGCCGGGGTATGCGCCCGGCGGCGCACTCACTTTCTTTTGCTTCGCCGCTTATGCCCCCCCGCGCCAGCGGTCAAATCATCTGGATAATGAGCTTTTTACCGCAGGCGCCGGCATAGCGCCGCAGCGTTTCGAGCGAGGGTGAATGTTTGCGGCTGCCCAGGCTTGATTCAATGCGGGCCAGCACGGGCTGCGACACACCCATGCGGGCGGCCACGTCGGCCTGAGTCAGGCCAGCATCTTTTCGCGCGGCCAGCAGCGCCGCCAGCGCCGCGAATTCGTCTTCCAGTGCATCGTAGGCGGCCCGGAAGTCCGGATCGGCCTTGCGCTTCTTGGCGGCGTGGGCCTTCGGGTCGAAGGTCACCGGCTGATAGCGGTCTTCGGTTTCGATTTTCTTAGCCATTGAGCACCTCTTTCAAACGCTTGCGGGCGAGCTTCAGTTCCTTTTGCGGGGTTTGCTGGGTCTTCTTGATGAAACCGTGCAGGATCACGACGCGCCGTCCCACCAGAGAGCAGAAGAATGCGCGCCCGATGCCTTCTGCTCCTTTGGCGCGAATCTCGAACAGGCCGTCGCCAAAGGGGCGGGTATACGGCAGGCCAAGATTCGGCCCAGACACCACCATCTGCTCCACGATGCGCACATAGCTGGCACTAATGCCTGCTGGCCATTCCTCTATGAGCGCCTGCACCGAGGCGTTGTAGTAAGAAATCCTGTACAGCATGGGTTGTTTATAGCATGCATGGTATTTTTTGACAAGGGAGACTGGGCCAGAATCCAATTAAATTGGTTTACGCCTCAAAAATCTCTTGCAAGGCGGCAAGGGTGGCGCTCAAGGTTTTGGCGGAAATGGCGCCCAGCCTTTTGGTAATTGGGGTCAGACTCCAATTTATTGCGAGAGAGGGCGCCCTGCGGGTGTTCTGGTGGGTCGACGCGGTGGTGGTCTGGCGGCAGGACTGCCCCAGGGGCAGGACGGTGGCGCCGATGCGTGATGCGCGCGCAGGGCCGGCCCCGTCATGGCGCCGTGCGCTGCAGGCGGCCGGCCTCGATGTCGGCGCGCAGCAGGTCGTTGATGCGCGTCTGCCAGCCGCGCCCCGTGGCCTTGAGGGCGGCGAGCACGTCGTGGTCAAGCCGCAATGTCACCTGTTTTTTGGTCTGTGCGGCCACGCTGCCGCGCGGCCTGCCACGGCCGCGCAGGGTAGCCAGTTGAACGTACACCTCGGGTGGCAACACCTCCGACGCCGGGCGGGCATTCTTGAAGAATTCGTCGGTCAACTCGGGGCTGTCAGGGTCGACGGCAATGCCGGCGTTGATGGCCGCGTCTTCTGCAGCGCTGGGCATGTGCACCTTGCGCCCGCTTTTAGTTGTGATATGCATAGCTTGTCACCTCTCTACGGTTGGCCCTGCGCAGACTGATGATGCGCACGCTGGTTTCGCGCAGGTGAAAGACCAGCACATGCACGCGCTCCCCTATCAGGCCCGTGGCGATGAAGCGGGTTTCGCCGTAGGCGCGGCGCCTGTCCGCTTCGATATAGGCCGTCTCCCACTCGAACGCATCAGCGGCCGCAAAGAACACACCATGTTTGGCCACGTTGGCGGCTTGCTTGGCGAGGTCATAGGTGTAGCGCACAGAATAAATTGTAGTGTCAATCAATTTGGTTGACAACTGCGCTGGCGCAGTCAGCTCAGTCCGGCATGCCGAGCCGCTTGCACAGGTCAAGGCAGGGAAAATTGCGTTTATTGGTGCGCTTGACGGTCGCCAGGCCGGGTTTGGTAGGGTGTTTGAATTGGTGATGCGGCATGAAATGGGCGGACTCAAGCCGCCGCCGGCAGGCACAGCCGCAGGCGCGCGCCGCCCAGGGGGGACGGCAGTGCCTGCACGCTGCCGCCATAGCTATCGGCCAGCGCGCGCACGATGTCCAGGCCCAGGCCGCTGCCGGGGCGGCGCTCGTCGAGCTGCACGCCGCGCTCGAACATGCGCTGGCGCTCGTCCTCGGGGATGCCGGGGCCGTCGTCGTCCACGGTAAAGCACAGCTGCTCGCCATCGCGCCGCACATCGACCACGACGCGCGTGCGGGCCCATTTGCCGGCGTTGTCGATCAGGTTGCCGAGCAGCTCGTACAGGTCTTGCGCCTCGCCGCGAAAGGCCAGGTCTGGCGTGCCTTCGGCCAGCTCGAAGGACAGGCCGCGCGCGCCGTGCAGCCGCGTCATGGTGCGCAGCAGCGCCCGCAGGGGTTCGAGCACCGGGGTGCGCAGCCCGGTGGCGCGCACGGCGGCGGCGGCGCGGGCGCGGGCCAGGTGGTAGTCCACCTGGCGGCGGGCGCTGGCCACCTGCTCTTGCACCAGGCGCGCCAGGGGCGTGGCCTCGCCGTCGGCGGCGTTGGCCAATATGGTCAGCGGCGTGTGCACGGCATGAGCCAGGTTGCCGGCCTGGGTGCGGGCGCGCTGCACCATGTCGGCGTTCTCGGCCAGTACATGGTTGAACTCGGCGACCAGGGGCTCTAGTTCTTGCGGGAACTGGCCGGTGAGCTGCGCCGCGCTGCCGCTGCGCACCTGGGCCAGGCGCTCGCGCAGCAGCTTCAAGGGGCGCAGGGCCAGCTGCAGCTGCAGCGCCACGGCCAGGCCCAGGCCCAGGCCGAGCATGCCCAGGGCCATGAGCAGCAGGCGCGTGAAGCCCTGCAGCGGCTCGGCCAGCAGGGCCTCGTCGCCAGCCACCACCAGGCGCAGCGGCGGGGCCTCGTCCTCGGGCAGCTGCAGGGTGCGGGCCACGGCCAGCAGCTCGTGGCCCTGGGTGTCGTGCAGATGCAGCACGCGGTAGCCCTTGGCCGGCATGTCGGCGGCGGCCGCGGCGGGTAGCTGCAGCACCTGGTCCCACAGCGAGCGCGAGCGCGCCACGGCCGCCTGGGGCTTGCCTCCCAGGCGGTCGATCTGCCAGTACATGCCCGACAGCGGCTGCTCCATGCGCCCGTCGGCCGCCAGATGCGCCAGGCTGGGGCGGCCGTCCACCCCCCAATCGACGGCGCCGCTCAGGTGATCCAGCTGCAGCACCAGCTGCTCCTGCAGCTGCTGGGTGATGTGATCCTTGAACAAGGCGCGCAGGCCCCAGCCGGCCAAGGCCAGGGTGACCAGCATCCAGGCCAGCGTGCCGGCCAGCAGGCGCAGGCGCAGCGAGCCCTTCATGCACCGCCATCCACCAGCCGGTAGCCCAGGCCGCGCACGGTTTCTATGCTGCCGCCCGGCAGTTTCTTGCGCAGGCGGCCGATGAAGACCTCGATGGTGTTGGAGTCGCGGTCGCTGTCCTGCGGGTAGATGTGCTCGGACAGTTCGGTACGCGACAGCACCTCGCCCTTGCGCTGCATGAGCAGCGACAGCAGCTTGAATTCATGGCTGGTGAGCTGCAGCGGCTGGCCGGCGACGGTCACGCGCGCCTGGCGCGTATCCAGCCAGATGGGGCCGCATTGCCACTGGGCGCTGCCATGCTCGCCGCCGCGGCGCAGCAGTGCGCGCAGGCGCGCCAGCAGCTCCTCCATGTGGAAGGGCTTGGCCAGGTAGTCGTCGGCGCCGGCATCCATGCCGGCCACCTTTTCCTGCCAGGCGCTGCGCGCGGTCAGGATCAGCACCGGCATGTTGCGCCCCGCGGCGCGCCAGCGGCGTAGCACCGACAGGCCGTCGAGCTGGGGCAGGCCCAGGTCCAGCACCACGGCGTCGTAGCTCTCCACCTCGCCCAGGTAATGCGCCTGCACGCCGTCGGCGGCGGCCTCCAGCGTGTGGCCCGCGGCGGCTATGGCCTGCACCAGCTGCTGGCGCAGCGTGGGCTCGTCTTCCACCACCAGGATGCGCATCAGCGGCCCTCCTTGCGCTTGATCTTCAGCACCCGGCCATCGACGGCGTCGAGCTTGAGCTTGGCGATGCGGCCGTCCTTTTGCAGCAGGCGGATCTCGTAGATGTAGCGGCCGTCGTCGCGCTCGAACTCGATCTTCACCACCTGGCCCTGGTACTCGCGCTCGACCTTGTCGATGACGCTGCGCAACGGCAGCACCTGGCCCTGCTGCAGCGCCTGGCGCGCCAGATCGTGGTCATCTGCCGGCAGGGCGCGCACGGCGAACAGGGCCAGTGACAGCAGGACGATGATGCGCAACAGATGGGTCATGGGACGAGGTTTATAGGCATCGCGCCATGAACCCGGGGTGAACGAAACCTTCAGCACCGGTTCATGGCGGCTTTTCGACAATTGCCTGCAAGTCGGGCACGGTGCCCGGCTGTACATCTTTCATCTTTCAGGAGTCATCGCCATGCGCCAGACCGCCATCCGTTTCCTTTTGCCCGCCGCCACCGCCGCCGCCCTGACGCTGGGCATTGCCCAGGCGCAAACCCCGGCACCGGCGCAGGCGCCCGCGGCCGCCACAGCTCCGGCCGCGGCGCAGCTCACCATTCGCGACATCTACGACCGCATGGAGGCCGCCGGCTACCGTGACATACGCCAGATCGAATGGGATCATGGCCGCTACGAGGTCAAGGCCAGCAATGCCCAGGGTGAGCGCGTGAAGCTCAAGGTCAACGCCGGCACCGGCGCGGTGGAGAGTTCCCGCGTGCGCCGGTAAGCAATCTGCCTGGCTCGCATTGGAGCGCATATGAAAACCCCAGCCCACCGCTATCACCCGGCGCTGGTAGGCATTCACTGGCTAACCCTGGCGCTGCTGGTCGCCGTGTATGCGCTGATCGAGCTGCGCGGCATCTTCCCCAAGGGCAGCAGCGCCCACGAGCTGATGAAGACCTGGCACTTCATGCTGGGCCTGGCGGTGTGGGCGCTGGTGCTGCTGCGCCTGCCGCTGCGCCTCATGCTGGGCGCGCCGCCGATTACGCCGCCGCTGCCGGCCTGGCAGCACCGGCTGGCGCTGGCCATGCATGTGGCCTTGTATGCCATGCTGCTGGCGCTGCCGCTGCTGGGCTGGCTGATCCTCAGCGCCAAGGGCAGCCCCATCCCCTTCTTCGGCCTGGAGCTGCCGCCGCTGCTGGCGCCAGACAAGGCGCTGTCCAAGAGCCTCAAGGAGGTGCATGAGACCATCGCCAACCTGGGCTATGCGCTGATCGCCCTGCACGCCGCCGCGGCGCTGTGGCACCACTACGTGCAGCATGACGACACGCTGCGGCGCATGCTGCCGCGCCACAGTTGAATGAAGAAAGGACGGCCCGCCATGAGAGCCCTTGCCCCCTGCCTGCTGGCCCTGTCGCTGGGCGCCGCCATGCCACCGGCCCTGGCCGGCGACGACTGCGACGTGCCCGTGCAGCAATGGCAGCCGCGCGACGCCGTGCTGCGCATGGCCGCGGCCCAGGGCTGGCAGGTGCAGCGCCTGAAGATAGACGACGGCTGCTACGAGCTGCGCGCCACCGACGCCCAGGGCCGCCCGTTCAAGGCCAGGATAGACCCGCAGACCCTGGCCGTGCTGAAGATCAAGCCGCGCGACGGCCGCCGCGAGCGCGAGCGCGAACGTCGCCGCGGCCAGCACCCCGATGACTGACCCCAAGGAGCCCCGCAGATGTCCAAACCCCTGTTGACCACCCTGGCCGCCGCCTGTGCGCTGGCCCTGCCGGCCCTGGCACACAGCCGCCAGGTGACGCTGACGGCGCAGCTGAAGAACTACGGCGGCAACGGCGCCTACCTGGCGGTGTACCTGACCGACGCCAAGGGCGCCTACGCGCGCACCCTGTGGGTGGCCGGCGGCAAGGCCAAGTACTACAAGCACCTGGCGGACTGGAACCGCCTGTCCGCCGGCGACGCCAAGCGCCTGAACGGCGTAACCGGCGCCAGCGTGGGTGCGGGCCGCAAGCTCACGGTGACGGCCGAGCTGGCCGACGCGCTGATCGACGCCGGCTATGAGATCCGCATCGACGCCGCGGCCGAGGACATGCGCGACAGCCCGTCGGAAGTCCGCCTGCCGCTGGCCGCCGCCAACGCGGGCAAGCCGCAGGCCGGCAAGCAGTACATACAGTCGTTCGGCTTCGAGCTGAAGTGAAACTGCTTTTTCTCACCCCTGGCTTAGCCATCGTCGTCCCCGCGCAGGCGGGGATCCAGTGCCTCCTGCCGACCTCGCTGGATTCCCGCCTGCGCGGGAATGACGGTAGGGGTGCAGTCGTGGCGCCCAGGTTTCAGCCGCTGCGGGTGGCGCGCAGCTCTATGAATATCTGAAACGAGACAGAAGAAAGGCATCCCATGGGTTGGAAGTGGCTGCACCGCTGGATCGGCCTGGTCGCCGGCACGCTGGCGCTGGTGCTGGGCCTCAGCGGCGCCGCGCTGTCCTTGGACCCGCTGCGCAGCGCCTGGCAGGCCGCGCCCGCCGCGCCGGACTTGTCCGTGGCCACGCTGGCGCAGCGCGTGCAAGACCAGGTGCCGGGACTGGAGGAGATCCGCCGCCTGCCCTCGGGCCTGGTGCTGGCCTTTGCCTTCGACGGCGACCAGCCGCGCGCCTGGCGCATAGACCCGGCCAGCGGCGCGCCGCTGGGCGTCTATCAACCCTCGGCCCTGCCGCGCTGGGTGAAGAACCTGCACCGCTCCTGGCTGGCGGGCGACGCCGGGCGCATCGCCTCGGCCACGCTGGCGCTGGCCATGCTGGTGCTGTCCGTCTCCGGCCTGGTGCTGCTGGCGCGGCGCCTGGGCGGCTGGCGGCGCTTGGGCCGCCGCGTGCGCGGCACGCTGGTGCAGCGCCTGCATGTGGTCACGGGGCGCGTGCTGCTGCTGGTGCTGGCGCTGTCGGCCGTCACGGCGCTGTGGCTGAGCGCGACCACCTTCGGCCTGGTGGAGCTGGACGCGGCGGCCGAGCCCGAGGCCCTGTCCACGCCCAACGGCCAGGCGCCTTTGCCGCCGGATCAACTGCCGCTGCTGCAGCGCCTGCGCGTGCAAGACCTGCACAAGCTGAACCTGCCCGCGGCCGACGACCCGCAGGATCACTGGCAGGTGACCACCGGCGCCGGCCAGGGCTGGGTAGACCGCTACAGCGGCCAGACCCTGGCCTGGGCAGACGCCAGCGCAGCGCAGCGCGTGCAGGACTGGGCGCTGCTGCTGCACACGGGCGATGGCGCCTGGGCCTGGGCGCTGGCGCTGGGCGTGAGCGGCGCCAGCATCGCCCTGTTCTGGTACACCGGCCTGCTGCTGTGGTGGCAGGCGCGGCGCCTGGCGCCGAAGCTGCGCGACAACAGCGCCCCGGCGCAGGCCGACGCGCTGATCTTCGTCGCCAGCGAGGGCGGCAGCAGCTGGGGCTTCGCCCAGGCGCTGCACGCGGCCCTGGTGGCCGCCGGGCGGCGCGTGCACAGCAGCGGCCTGGAGCATTTCTGCGCCCCGCCCGCGGCGCGGCATATCTTCGTGCTGGCCGCCACCTATGGCGAAGGCCAGGCGCCGGCACATGCGGCGCGCGCACTGGAGCGCATTGAGAGCACCGCCGTCACCAGCGCCCAGGTGGCGGTGCTGGGCTTTGGCGACCGGCAGTTTCCCGCCTACTGCGCGTTTGCCGAAAGCCTCGCGCAGGCGCTGCACGCGCGCGGCTGGCAGCCGCTGCTGCCGCTGGAGCGCATCCACCAGCAGTCGCCGCAGGAGTTCGCGCGCTGGGGCGAGGCGCTGGGCCAGGCCCTGGGCCAGCCGCTGGCCATCGACTACCGGCCGCGCCTGCCGGCCACGAGCCGGCTCACGCTGCAGTCGCGCCAGGAATTTGGCGGCGGCGCGGGCGAGCCCGCCGCCATCCTGCGCCTGGCCCTGCCCGGCAGCGGGCGGCGCCTGGGGCGCTTCGTCGCCGGCGACCTGCTGGGCATCGTGGCGCCGGGCACGGCCGTGCCGCGCTACTACTCGCTGGCCTCGGGCGCGCGTGACGGCTTTGTCGAAATCTGCGTGCGCCGCCGCCCCGGCGGCCTGTGCTCCAACTTCCTGCACGGCCTGCAGCCGGGCGCCAGCGTGCAGGCCTTCATCCACCCCAACCCGGGCTTTGCGCTGCCGGGCGGCAGGCCGCCGCTGCTGCTGATCGGCGCCGGCACGGGCGTGGCGCCGCTGGCCGGCTTCATCCGCGGCAACCGCAGGCGCCAGCCCATGCATTTGTTCTATGGCACGCGCGACCGTGAACACGACTTCTTCTTCGGCCAGGAGCTCGCCGACTGGCAAAGCGACGGCCGCCTGGCCAGCCTGCATACCGCGTTTTCGCGCAACCCCGGGGGCGGCGGCCATGTGCAGGACGCCCTGCGCAAGCGTGCCGCGCAGGTCGGCCAGCTACTGGCCCAGGGCGCCCATGTGCGCGTGTGCGGCAGCCGGCCCATGGCGCAGGGCGTGGCCCAGGTATTGGAGGCCCTGCTGGCGCCGCTGGGCCTGAGCCTGGCGCAACTGAAGGAGCGCGGCCGCTATGCCGAAGACCTGTTCTGAGCGCCTGACGCTGCACGGGCCCACCATGGGCACGCGCTGGTCGGTCACGCTGGACGCCCCCGCCGGCCTGACGCGCCAGGCGCTGCACGCCGACCTGGCCGCCGCCGTGGCCGAGGTGGACACGCAGATGTCGCCGTGGCGGCCGGACAGCGCCATCAATGCGTTGAATCGGGCCCAAACTGGCTGCTGGACTGTGCTGCAAGCTCCTCTTTTTGAAGTATTGACGGAGGCGCTGCAAGTCTGCCGGCTGAGCGGCGGCGCCTTCGACCCCAACGTCGGCGCCCTGGTCGATGCCTGGGGCTTTGGCCCGGCGCGCACTGCACCCGACGCCGCCGCGATACGCGCCGCGGCCCAGGTCGCCACGCTGCCCACGCACCAGGCGCTGGAGCTGGACGCGGCCACGGGCCGCGCGCGCAAGCACGCCCCGCTGCGGCTGGACCTGTGCGGCATCGCCAAGGGCTACGCCGTGGACCGCATGGCGGCCGTGCTGCAGCGCCACGGCGTGGCCCACGCCCTGGCGGCGCTGGACGGCGAGCTGCGCGCCCTGGGCAGCCAGGCCGATGGCCGCCCCTGGGCCGTGGCGCTGGAAAGCCCCCAGTCCGGGCGCCGCGCCGCCCACGGCGTGATCGAATTGCAGGATCTGGCCGTGGCCACCTCGGGCGACTACCGGCGCTTTTTCGACGTCGGCGGTGCCCGCCTGTCGCACACCATGGACGCGCGCCGCGGCGCGGCCCTGGTGGAGCTCGGCCTGGGGCGCTTTGGCGTGGCGCCTGCATCAACCAATTAATACAGTTGATTAAATACAGTCATGGTGTTTAAATAATGCCATGACCGACCCCAGCTACCCCCTGGCCGAGCTGTGCCTGCTGGCCGACCTGGCGCCGCGCACGGTGCGCTACTACGTGCAGATCGGCCTGGTGGATCGCCCCGAGGGCGAGACGCGGGCCGCGCGCTATGGCGTGCGCCAGCTGGAGCAGCTGCTACAGATAAAGAAGTGGACGGCCGCCGGCCTGGCGCTGGAACGCATTCGCGAGCTGCTGCACGGCGCGCCGCCGCCCGTGGCCGCGCGCGCACCGGGCGTGGGCAGCGTGTCGGTGCGCAGCCATGTGCTGCTGGCCGAGGGCGTGGAACTGGTGGTGGATGCCGCGCGTGCCGGGCTTTCACCGGAGCAGATGCGCGCCCTGGTGCGCGCCGTGCAGTCCGCCCTGGAACAGATCAACCCGACGAAAGGAAGCGACCATGCCCAGTGATGACCATTGCACCCGCCTGGAAAACCTGGATGGCGCGGCCCCGGCCCTGCTGGGCGTGACGCTGACCGGCGACCTGCGCGGCGCCCTGTTCGAGGCGCGCGTGGAGCAGCGCTTTGCCAACGCCGGCAGCACCCACATGGAGCTGGTCTACACCTTCCCCCTGCCCTGGGGCGCGCAGCTGCTGGGCGTGCAGGTGCTGCTGGGCGACAAACGGCTGACAGGGGCCGTGGCCGAGAAAGCCGCCGCCCAGGCGCGCTACGAAGACGCCTTGGCCGAGGGCGACGCCGCCATCTTGCTGCAGCGCAACCGTGACCACAGCTACAGCCTGAACCTGGGCAACCTGGCGCCCGGCGAGCGCTGCCGCATCACGCTGCACTACGCCCAGGCGCTGGCGTTCGAGCAGGGCGGCCTGCGCCACTTGATCCCCACGGTGCTCGCGCCGCGCCATGGCGACCCGGTGGCGGATGCCGGCCTGGCGCCGCACCAGGTCACGGCCGCCAGCCTGACGGCCGAGCACCCGTTTGCGCTGCAGCTGCGCGTGCACGGCGCCCTGGCCCGTGCGCGCCTGGCCTCGCCCAGCCACCCCATCAGCGTGCAACAGGGCGATGGGCAGCTCACCATCGCCCTGGCGCGGGAGGCGGCGCTGGATCGCGACTTCGTGCTGCGACTCGATGACCTGCCGCAGGCCGGCCTGGCCCTGGCCGCGCCCGACCCGCAGGCGGGTGCAGGCGCCGTGGCCGTGCTGGCCAGCTTTTGCCCGCGCATCGCCGCCGCCGGCCCCGCGCCCGCCACGGCCGTGAAGCTGCTGGTGGACTGCTCCGGCTCCATGCAGGGCGACAGCATCGATGCCGCGCGGCGCGCGCTGCAGGCCATCGTGCTGCAGCTGGGCGCGGGCGACCGGTTTTCGCTGTCGCGCTTCGGCTCGCGCGTGGAGCACCGCACGCGCAGCCTGTGGCGGCTGACCGAGGCCACGCGCACGGCGGCACAGCGCTGGGTGGGCGCGCTGCAGGCCGACCTGGGCGGCACCGAGATGCGGGCCGCGCTGGCATCTACCTTCGCCCTGGGCGAGCACAGCGACCTGCTGCTGGTGACCGATGGCGAAATTCACGCCGTGGACGCCACCATCGCCGCCGCGCGCGCCTCGGGCCAGCGCGTGTTCGTCGTCGGCATAGGCGCCAGCCCGGCCGAGCCCCTGCTGCGCCGCCTGGCCGAGGCCACCGGCGGCGCCTGCGACTTCGTCGCCCCGGGCGAGGCCGTGCAGCCCGCCGTGCTGCGCATGTTCGCGCGCCTGCGCTCGCCGCGGCTGGGGCAGCTGGCGCTGCGCTGGCCGGACGGCGCAGAGCCACTGTGGGCGTCGCCCCTGCCCGCCAGCGTGTTCGACGGCGACACCGTCCATGCCTGGGCGCTGCTGCCGCGCGCCGCCGCGAGCACGCTGTGCCTGCAGGGCGTGCGCGCCAGCGACGGTGCTGCACTGGACATAGCTCAGGTGAGCCTGGGCGAACCCGCGCCCGAGCAGCAAACCCTGGCCCGCCTGGCCGCCGCCCGGCGCCTGACCACCTGCGCCGATGCCGCCGAGGCCACGCGCCTGGCGCTGGCCTACCAGCTGGTCGGCGAACACACGCATTGCGTGCTGGTGCACGCACGCGCCGGCGCCGACAAAGCGAGCGACATGCCCGCGCTGCACCAGGTGGCACCGATGCTGGCGGCGGGCTGGGGCGGGGTGGGCCGGGTGCAGGAACCGGCGCTGCACCGGCTCAGACTCTCGACCGTGGACATGCCCCAAAGCCAGCCTTCCGTCTGGCGCTCCCATAGCACCAACGCCGATGCCAGGATGAATCTCCTCGCCTCCAGCGCGGGCGACCTGGATCTCCCCGCCTTCCTGCGCAAAGTGAATCACGACCCCATCGCCATCGACCGCAGCCGCCCCGAGCATTGGTCACACGCCGAGGACTACCAGGGCCTGACCCCGCTGGGCCGGTGCGCCTGGCTGCGGCGCATGCCCCCACGCAAATGGCCACGCAGCTACGCCGGCCTGCGCGCCATGGGCCTGGGAGCGTGGGTCACCGATTGGCTGGAGCTGCAGATCGCGCCCGCCGCGCAGCAGGCCGAAGGCGTGGTGGTACAGGCCCTGCTGCGCTACATGGCCCAGCCCGAGGTGGAACGCGCCCTGGCCGAGGGCCGGCCGCTGGACGGCGCGGGCGGCGACGAGCCCCTGCTGCGGGCCATTGCCGGCGCGCTGCGCCAGGCCCGGGCCGGGCAATGGCCGCCGGCAGTCCTGGCGCTGCAGCCGGCCGATGCGCAGTAAGCACGGGCACATATCAACAATCCTTGCACCCATGGCCGGGGCATGCTGTGATGCGGGCCATTTGCTGCAGCCACCGAGGATGAACATGCACCGCCATCGCCGCTTTTTTTGCATCGTCCTGAGCGCCTGCGCCTGCGCCGCCACGGCCGTGGGCGCGCAGACCAATGGCGCCAACCCGCCGCTGGCGCTGCGCGGCGTGATGGACAAGCTCGGCCACGACATGCAGGCCGTCACCGGCGCCATTGCCCAGGAGGACTGGGCCCTGGTGGCCCGCCTGGCGCCGCAGATCGCGCGCCACGAGGAGCCGCCGGCGACGGAGAAGATCCGCATCCTCACCTGGCTGGGCGCGCAGGCGAGCAAGTTCCGCGGCCTGGATCAGCAGGTGCACGACGCCGCCATGGCCATGGGCGACGCCGCCCAGCGCGGCGACGGCCCGGCGGTGATCGACGCCTTCGCCCGCGTGCAGCACAGCTGCCTGGCCTGCCACCAGGGCTATCGCAAGGCCTTTGCCGAGCATTTCTACCCGGCGCGCTAGTACATACGAATGCAGTCGCTCAGGCGCCGCCAGGCTCGCCGGCCCAGGCCGCGCGCTGCAGCGCGAGCGGCAGCTCCAGCGCCAGGCCCTGGTGCTCGCGCTCGTGGTGGTGCTCCAGCACATGGCGCAGGGCGTGGGCCGCGTCCAGCAGCACCAGCACGGCACGGCGGCGGGCCAGTTCGTCACGCGGCGGGCTGGCCAGCACGGCCTGCACGCGCTGCTCGTACTCATCGGCCAGCAGGGCGATGCGCTCATGCTCCAGCAGGTACACGCGCGCGGCCCAGCGCGCGCCTTCCGGCACATGGGGCAGCAGGCGGGTGTTTTCTATCGCTATGTGACGCGCCAGCTCGCGCCGCCAGCCCTGCAGGCGCTGCAGCGCGCTGGTGAAATCGGCGCCCACCACGTCCAGCAAATGGGCCTGCAGCTGGGCGTCCAGCCGCTCATGTTGTTCCTCGAAATAGGCGGGGTGCTCGGTCGTGGTCATCGGTAGCGGGCGTGGCTTGCGCAAATGGCCGCCCTTATACACTGGGCCAAAACCCCTAGCCCCACCTGCCCCATGCCGGATCAGCCCGCCCCAGTCGAACCACCCCAGGGCCTCACCAGCCAGCAGGCGGCCGAGTGCCTGGCGCAGGACGGCCCGAACCAGCTGCCCGGCAGCGCCCCGAAGTCGCTGCCGGCCATCGTGCGCGAGGTACTCACCGAGCCCATGTTCCTGATGCTGCTGGCCGCCGGCGGCATCTACCTGGCACTGGGCGACAAGGGCGAGGCGCTGTTCCTGCTCGGCTTCGTCTTCGTGGTCATCACCATCACGCTGGTGCAGGAGCGGCGCACGCAGCGCGCGCTCGAATCGCTGCGCGCGCTGTCGGCCCCGCGTGCCCTGGTGCTGCGCGATGGGCAGGAGCGGCGCATCGCCGGGCACGAAGTGGTCTGCGGCGACCTGCTGGTGCTGCACGAGGGCGACCGCATCGCCGCCGACGCGCGGCTGCTGCAGGGCGAGCTGGAGGTGGACGAGTCGCTGCTCACGGGCGAGTCCGTACCGGTGGCCAAACTGGTGGGCGACGCGGCCAAGCCCGATGCAGTAGCCGACCTGTTCGCCAGCACCGTGATCACGCGCGGCCGGGGCCTGGCCCGCGTGCTGGCCACGGCCGGGCGCACGGCCGTGGGCCGCATAGGCGCAGACCTGGCCAGGGCCGAGGCGCCGCCCTCGCCGCTGCAGCAGCGCTCGCGCCGGCTGGTGCGCGGCCTGGGGGTGCTGGCCATCGTGCTGGCGGCGGCGCAGGTGCTGCTGGGCTGGTGGTGGAACGGCCGGCCGCTGCTCGACAGCCTGCTGGCCGGCATTGCCCTGGCGATGGCGCTGCTGCCCGAGGAGATACCCGTCATCCTCACCGTCTTCCTGGCGCTGGGCGCCTGGCGCTTGACGCGGCTGCAGGTGCTCACAAGGCGCGTCACCGCCGTGGAGACCCTGGGCGCCATCACCGTGCTGGCCGTGGACAAGACCGGCACCCTGACCATGAACCGCATGGCCGTGGCCGAGCTGGCCACGCCCGCCGGCCATTGGCAGGCGCAGGGCGCACAGGATCTGCCCGAGGACTACCACCTGCTGGTGGAATTCGCCATGCTGGCCACGCCGGCCGACCCCTTCGACCCCATGGAGCAGGCCATACAACGCTTTGGCCACGACTGGCTGCAGGGCACCGAGCATGTGCACGACGGGCGCGAGCCGGTGTTCGAATACGCGCTCTCGGGCGAGATGCTGGCCATGACGCGCGTCTACGCCAGCGCCGCGCCCCAGCAGCACCTGCTGGCGACGAAAGGCGCGCCCGAGGCCGTGGCCGACCTGTGCCACCTGGACGAGGCGCGCCTGGCCGCCGTGCGCGCCCAGGTGCAGGCCCTGGCCGAGCGCGGCCTGCGCGTGCTGGGCGTGGCCTGCGGGCGCTGGACGGGCCAGTCGGCCCAGGCGTGGCCGCCCAGCCAGCATGACTTCGACTTTGAATTCCTGGGCCTGCTGGCGCTGGCCGACCCGCCGCGCCCCGAGGTGCCGGCGGCCATCGCCGAATGCCGCGCCGCCGGCGTGCGCGTGGTGATGATGACCGGCGACCACCCGGCCACGGCGCGCGCCATCGCGCGCCAGGTGGGCCTGTCGGAGCGCCCCGAGGTCATCACCGGCGACGAGATCCAGCGCCTGGACGACGCCACGCTGCGTGAACGCCTGCGCCATGTGGACCTGTGCGCGCGCCTCAAACCCGAGCACAAGCTGCGCCTGGTGCAGCTGCTGCAAGCCGGCGGCGCCGTGGTGGCCATGACCGGCGACGGCGTAAACGACGCCCCGGCGCTCAAGGCCGCGCATGTGGGCATCGCCATGGGCGAGCGCGGCACCGACGTGGCGCGCGAGGCGGCCGACCTGGTGCTGCTGCAGGACAGCTTCGCCCACATCGTCGCCGCCGTCGCGCAAGGCCGGCGCATAGACGACAACCTGCGCAAGGCCACGCGCTTCGTGTTTGCCGTGCACCTGCCCATCGTAGCCCTGGCCCTCGCCCCCACGCTGGCGCACTGGCCGGCACTGCTGCTGCCGGTGCACATCGTGCTGATGGAGCTGCTGATCGATCCGGCCTGCTCCATCGTCTTCGAGGCCGAGCCGGCCGCGGACGACCTGATGCGGCGCCCACCCAGGCCGGTGGATGACTCGCCGTTTGCGCTGCGCGCCCTGGTGTTGCCCCTGCTGCAGGGCGCGGGCGTGGCCGCGCTGCTGCTGGGCGCGCAGGCCTGGTTGCAGGCCCAGGGCTGGAGCCTGGCCCAGGGCCGTAGCGTAGTCTTCGGCACGCTGCTGGCCTGCGTGCTGCTGCTGATCCTGGCGCAGCGCAACCCGGCGCGCGCCGTGCTGCACCGCGCCGCGGCGCCCAACCCCTGGCTGGCACCGATGGCGGCGGCCGTGGGCCTGTTGCTGCTGGCGCTGCTGGCCATCCCCGGCCTGGGCCGGCTGATGGGGCTGGCCGCGGTGGGCTGGCCCGGCCTTGCGGCCGGCACCGCCTTGCTGGCGCTGTGCCTGCTCTGGCTGGAGCTGCTGCGGCTGACTCGGCGTGGGGTGCAAGCCTGATTAGCGCCGCCGCGCCCAGCGCGCCAACGGCACCTTGCCGTCGCGCTTGATTCGTGGGCCGCTGATCGTGGGCGTCTGGTGGTAGCCCAGGGCCTTGAGTTCCTGGCGCACGCCCAGCACCAGCTGCTGGAAGCTCAGCGCCTTGACCGAGGCGCGCAGGCGCTTGACCAGCGCGAAGGTGAAGGCGCCGTAGGCGGTGCTGCCGTGGTCGTATTCGGCCGCCAGCTCGCTCTCTTCGGCGGCGAACAGCAACAGCGGTACATAGGGGCCGCTGTGGCCCAGCAGGCTCTTGGCCGCGTCGAAGCTCTCGCGGTCGGCAGACCACAGGCCCTTGGCCTCGCCCAGGCCGCGGCGGCACAGCTGCGTGGCGTCGGGCAGCGGCACCTGCTTGGCCTTGTCGGCGCGGAAGGTTCGGCCCGTGCGCGCCGCCTGCTCCACGAAATCGCGCGGCACCCACATCTGGTGGCCCGCGTCCCAGCGCAGCATGCGGTGGCGCACGTCGTCGGGCGGGTCTATGCCCCGCACCCGCTGACCGCCCCGGCTCATGCCGCCGGCATGGCAGCAGTCGAAGATGGCCAGGAAGTTGGCGCCATAGGGCAGCTGGCTGTAGTAGCGCTGGAACTCCTTGTCGGTGAAGGCATGTTCCGGCTGCCAGTCGAAGTCCACCGGCACCAGGGTCTCGTCGCTGCGGTCGGGCTGGCCGTCAGCGCCGTAGTGCGGCATCTGCGCGCCATGGCCAGAGTAGAAGAACACGCGCTCGTCATCGGGCCCGACGCCGTCGGCCAGCCAGTCCAGGCGCTCCAGCAGGGCCGCGCGCGTGGCACGCTCGTCGGTCAGCACGCGGATATCGTCAGCCGCGAAGCCGCATTCCTGCAGCACGGCGCTCATCAGGTAGACGTCGTTGACGCAGCCATTCAGGCGCATGTCGGCCTTGGGATATTCGTTGATGCCCACCAGCAGGGCGCGCCGGCGCGCGCGCGTCGGCGCCGGCAGCGGCGCGCGCGGCTGCAGGGCGCGCCCGGTGGCAGGCATGGGCAGCAGGCCCGGCAGGATGTCGCTGGCCATGCGCGGCTGGGCCAGGTAGACGGCGCCGTCGTGGCTAATGGGCGGGTCGAGGAAGGCCTCGGTGACGGTGTGGGTGCGCGCGTCGCTGACGGGCAACGGGCGCGTGAACACCAGGTCTTCGGGGTTGTAGAGCTCGAACCACTGGCTGATGCCCCGGCCCTGCGGGTCGTACAGCGGCTCTATGCGGCCGCCGAAGGCCTGGCGCAGGGCCGGGTGCGCCACCTGCGAGCCAAAGGTGAGCAGGGCGCAGCCGTTCAGCGGTTCCACCTCTTCGGCGGCCACCATGCGCCGGAACAGGTCGTAGCAAGCCAGGCTACCCAGGCTGTGCGCGCACACCAACTGGGGCCGGAAGTCCTGGTACTGCTGGCGCAGCTTGGCCACCAAGGCATCGCGCAGCCGCGGGTTTTCGGCCCATTGCAGGGCCATGCCGGCTGTCCAGCGCAGCTCCTGGCCTATCGAGTCCAGCAGGCCACGCGCGCCACGGCCGGGTGCGACGCCCAAGGTGCCTTCGCCCAGCACGGCCAGGGCGCGTGCCACGGTGAAGGCATCCAGCGGATAGTCGTCGAACAGCGCGTCGTAGCGGGCGAAGCGGAACTCCAAACCGCCGGCATAGCCGGCCTGGCGCGCGCTGGCCTCGAAGGCGGCTTGCCATTTTTTTTGCCAGCCGGCATGGGCGGGATCGTCGCCATGGCCTACGCCATGCACCAGCCATACACGCAGCGGCGCCGCGCCCGCCGCAGCCTGGGCCAGCGGCAACCGGGCGGCCAGCAGTTGCGCCGCCTGCGCCTGCCCATGCGCCTGCAGGGCCTGGGCATGGGCATGGGCCTGAGTGTTCAGGCGGTCGTTGATCTTGTCCAGGGCGCGCCGCAGGGCATCGGCCGCCAGTTGGGCGCCGGGCAGCAGGGCGCGGCTGACGGCCTCGGACTCGGCAATGTTCAGGTGCTCGCCCAGGTACTGCACCATCCAGGTCATGGCCTGCTGGTTGCCATTGGGCGGCGTGCTGTCCAGCGCCAGGGTGCGGGTGGCGCCCAGCGCGCGCGTGGCCAGGTTGGGCGGTGTGTCCAGGCGCGGCGCAGGCAGGAACAGATCCTGGAAGGGGTTCCTGGCCATCTCGGCGGCGCAGCGCGCGCCCAGCGGCGGCAGCTGCCAGCGATTGCACAGAAAGGCCAGCAGGCTGCTGTGGTCGTACACCGTGGAGTCCACGCCGGCGGCCAGCCAGGGCGAGGCCAGCACCGCCGGTACGCGCACGCCCAGGCGGTCGAAGCCGAAGCCCAGGTCGCCATCGGGCCCCCGGGGCGCGACCTGGTCATCGGGGGGCACGGCCTTTGGCGGCTCCACATGATCGAAGAAGCCCCCATGCTCGTCGTACAGCACCACGAACAGCGTCTGCTGCCACAGCGCCTGGTTGGCGCGCAGTGCGCCATAGCAGTCGGCGATGAGCTGGTCACCCAGGCCGATGTCGTGCGGCGGGTGCTGGTCGTTGGGCTTGTCGGCCAGGGGCAGCTTGAAGTAGCGCGGCTCGATGAAGACGAACTCGGGGAAGTCCTCGGGCTTGCACCAGGCCACGTCCTGAGCGAAGCGCTCGGCCGGGTTGCGCAGGTCGGGGATGGACCAGGTCTGGGTCAGCAGCAGGGACAGCGAGACGTCGTAGCAATAGATACGCGTGCGCAGGCCGGCGTCATGGAAGCGGTTGAAGATGGTCGGCATGCCGTAATGCCGCAGCAGCGGGCCTATGCCCGCCAGGCCCTCGGGCATGCGCAGGTTGCCGCGGGTGGTGCCCGCCAGCGCAAAGAATCGGTTGGGCCAGGTGGGGCCGGGGATGGAGGAAAACCAGCGATCGCAGACCGTGAACTGCGTGGCCAGGCCGTGCAGCGCGGGGATGTCGCCGGCGGCGCTGGTATCGTCCGGGAAGTAGCGCATCACCTGGCTGATGCTGCGCTCCAGCGTCGCCGGGTTGAAGACCTTCTGGTACCTGTCGTAGGCATTAGCCACGAAACCGTTCATCACCGGCGCGGACAGGTCGCGGCCCAGCTGGCGCTGCACGTCAACGAACTCGTGAAAAGGATCCAAATCCGCCTTCTCCCCCAGGCTCTTGCGATCCAGGCTGCGCGCGGCGCCGCGCGTGAGGGGCACCGCCGGGGCACCCGGCTGCGAACAGTTGTGGTGCGCGGGGTCGGCCAGGTAGCGCTGCGCCGCCTGCACCCCGTCCAGCCCGGCGATGCGCTGATCCAGCGCCCCCAGCAAATGGTCGAAGGAGCGGTTTTCGAGCATGAGCACGACGACGTGCTGTATGGGATGCGCCATTGGTCAAGCCTCCTGGGGCTGCCCCTCGCATCCACGCCCACCAATGGGCGGCGGGGGCCGCGACGCCCATACGGTAGCGGCGCCCTGCGCATCTCGCTGTTAAAAAAGGTGATGCGCCGGGGTAGCGCCTCATCGCGTCAGAAGCTGCAACTCACAACGGCAGCGCCACCAGCCGGTTGCCGTTCATCGGATCGTCCTTTTTCGACGCCAGCGCCTGGGCCAGGTCCAGCCCCAGCGCTGCGGCCACGCCGGCGGCGTAGGCCGCATCAGCCGCGTGGCAGTTGCGGATATGGCGCTGCTTGACGAACAGCGGCGCGTCGCCCATGGCGCGGGCGGTGTTGCCGAACAAGGCCTGTTTTTGCGCATCCGTCATCAGGCGGAACAAAGCGCCCGGCTGCTGGAAGTAGTTGCTGTCGTCCTCATGAAAGCTCCAATGCTGGGCGTCGCCGTTGATCTTCAAAGGCGGCTCGGCAAACTCCGGCTGCGCCTGCCACTGGCCGAAGCTGTTGGGCTCATAGTGCGGCGCGGCGCCGTAGTTGGCGTCCACCCGGCCGCTGCCGTCGCGGTGGTTGCTGTGCACAGGGCAGCGCGCGGCGTTCACCGGGATCTGCTGGTGGTTCACGCCGAGGCGGTAGCGCTGGGCGTCGGCGTAGTTGAACAATCGCGCCTGCAGCATGCGGTCGGGCGACACGCCAATGCCGGGCACCAGGTTGCTGGGCGAGAAGGCCGACTGCTCCACGTCGAGGAAGAAGTTTTCGGGATTCTTGTTCAGCTCGAACACGCCGACCTCGATCAACGGGTAGTCGCCATGCGGCCAGACCTTGGTCAAATCGAACGGGTGGTAGGCCACCTTGTCGGCGTCCTGCTCGGGCATGACCTGCACGTACATCGTCCACTTGGGAAAGTCGCCGCGCGCTATGGCGTCAAACAGGTCGCGCTGGTGGCTCTCGCGATCCTTGCCGACGAGCGCCTCGGCCTCGGCATCGCTCAGGTTCTTGATGCCCTGCTGCGTCTTGAAGTGGAACTTGACCCAGAAGCGCTCGCCGGCCGCGTTCCAGAAGCTGTAGGTGTGCGAGCCAAAGCCGTGCATGTGGCGGTAGCTGGCGGGAATGCCGCGCTCGCTCATGACGATGGTGATCTGGTGCAGGGCTTCGGGCAGCAGCGTCCAGTAGTCCCAGTTGTTGGTGGCGCTGCGCATGTTGGTTTTCGGATCGCGCTTGACGGCCTTGTTCAGGTCGGGGAACTGGCGCGGGTCGCGGATGAAGAACACCGGCGTGTTGTTGCCCACCATGTCCCAGTTGCCCTCCTCGGTAT
>JAFEES010000110.1 GCA_018240995.1 Pseudomonadota bacterium
GCCGACCGCTACGCGGCGGCTGAACTCTGGCCGTTAGCCCCGTCGAAAATCCGCTTTATTTGCGCAATGGTTTATCAAACGGCATTTAGTTTCTCAGGCGCTTTTCAGCGCTTGGTTTGCCGTTTCACCGGGCTTCGCCTGCGGGCTCTGCGCCAGTTTTCAGCCTTTTTGGCCGCTGGCCCTTGCGCAGCAAGCGCGAGCAGCTATCATTGTTCATGTGCTTCGTCGCCTCGGTGGCGCAGTGCTTTTTCACAGTTCGCACCCGTCGTCACGCTGGGGTTACCCGTTTTGGCTTCTGGGTCTAACTGTTCATCGCAGCCGACCGCCTACGGCGTCGGCTGAATTCAGGGCGTTAGATTTTTTTGGGAGGTTCCGTGGAGAAGTCTTGGAAGGCCGCAATCATCCGGGTACTCTGCGAGTCGGATTCGCCTCTCCACTACACGGATATTTCGGAGCAAATCTTGTCTCGCGGCTACTACGAGACTGACGGTGCGACGCCAGCAGCAACTGTAAACGCCCAGATTGCTTCCTCCATCAAACATGATGGCGAGAAATCACCATTTGTCCGAGTAGGTAAAGGCATCTTCGCTCTCAAGACGGCGCTCACCGTATTGCCTGCAACGCCCGAAAAGCAAAAGAAGCCAACTCCTGAACCTATATTCGACGCAGAGGCATCCGATTCGATCATCCGTTCATTCGGCATGTACTGGCAGCGCGATCTTGTCGTTTGGCGCAACGACCCAAAACTTTTCGGGAAGCAGCAGGCCACCTCCAAGCCAATCGACTTCGGAAAGCAGAAAGGCATCTACATCCTTTATGACCATCACACCGTCGTTTATGTCGGACGCTCGGTTGACCGGCCACTTGGCAAGCGCCTTTTTGAGCATACAGTTGATCGCCTCGGTAGCCGCTGGAATCGGTTTTCTTGGTTTGGGCTGCTGGACGCAACAGATGACGGCGGTCTCAAAGAAACGCCTTTCAGCAATTCGCTTTCAAGCATTATCGCCTCATTGGAGGCTCTGCTCATCGAGGCATTAGAGCCGCCACAAAACAGAAAGCGCGGCGACGACTTCTCTGCCATCGAATACATCCAAGACATCGACCCTGAACTGCGTGAGCGCGAAATCCAAAGCACACTACGTTCCATCGAGCAGAAAATGCGGGGTGGTTCGTGAAAAAATCTAACAATTCATTCAAGCCGACGCCGCTCTGCGGCGCGGCTTAATCCAGGCGTTAGATGGTTCAAACCCAACCTCTGTGGCAGCAAAGGCAAGTGTGTCCATGTCCATTTTTGTGGCGTAGTCCGGCTGCCACGTATAGGCCACCTCAAGCACAGCTTTCAAATGCTGCGCAAGCAGTTCCGCGCGTTTCCTCGCGTCGGCTTCCCAGCTACGGAGTAGGTTCAGTTCTTCATATTCGGTCATGTTCTAACCTTTCACTCAAGCCGACCCGCTTTCAGCGGGCGGCTTACTTTGGGCGTTAGCGACCAGGAGAAACCCATATGGATCTATCCCAAAAATCAGACGCTGACATCCTGTCGATTGCCAATCCGATCATGGATAACCTGATGGATGCTTCGACGGCAATCGATTACGAGAGGCACATACAGGACTTTACAGACCGCCTGAAAAGCGTCTTATCAAAAGAACGGCTGGCGTGGATCTGCCAAGACTATCAAAGCACGAAGGGGTTCTTCACCAAGCGAGAATTCGTTGCTACATTTCGGCGTCCTGAATCAGTAGCCATCGTCTGGAAACAGGGTTTCAGCAAACAGCCTGGCGATTTTGTGGCAGAGATGGTTTTAGTCCAACAGGACGGCAAGTACCTCGTTGACCACGTGATGGTTTTCTAAAACATGCTAACTGTTCATCGCAGCCGACCGCCTACGGCGGCGGCTGAACTTATTCGTTAGCGATTTCTACACGGAGCCACTATGAACCGCACCATTGCACTCTTGATCGCAGCAACCATCGCGCAAACCGCATGTGCCAAACCTGCTGAACCTATTTGCCAAGAACTCGATACGACCATTGACAACAGCATTAGACAAGTTGCGCTTACCCTTGCGGAAGGTGATGTGTTTGACAAAGGAGCTATGCAACAGGCTGCGCGGTACATAACCGCGAACAACCATCTTCAAGTCATACAGATCAGCCTAAATCTTCAATCGCAACACAAATGTCAAATTCGTAAGTCTGTGATCAACCCGCTGATATACAAGTCGGAAGCGCGTAAATGCCTCACTGCGACTATTGGCGAAAAGAAAGACGACGCAGCCGCACTGTGCGACATCAAAAACTGGAAGGGAGATTGAAGATGAGCGACACGAATGACAGCAAAGACAACAACCATCCGCCCTCGAAGAAAATCGAGAATTCAATCATTGGTGTCGCAATAGCTGGTGGATCAGCCGCCTCCGCTGCGGGGGTTGTCGCAGCAGGCGCATCTGCTACTGGAACTATCAGTGCCGTTGGCGCAGCCATAGGTGGTGTTGCCGGAGGAGTTTTTGGTTCTGGTGTTGGCTTAGCAACCGGCGGCGTAGGTATGGCTGCCACAGTCCCATTCGCCACGGCAGGTGCAGCCATCGGTGGCTGGGCTGGCCCAGCGCTGGCAGTTTTTGGCATCGGTACTGCTCCGGCATGGGCTGTACCCGCCGCAATTGGCGGCGGTGTAGTCGCGGTAGGCGGTATTGCCGTAGCTGCCTACAAGCTGGTCAAGGCGCGTGCTAACAAAAATGGCTAACAATGCGCTCCAGGGGACGCGCCGCAAGCGGCGCGTCCCTGAGCTTGGACGTTAGTCCCGGTTAATCTTCAGCCTTCAAAACTCATGGTTTTTGCACCGGCCTTCACCCCTGCAAACGGTTTTCCGTTGGGTGTTTGGCCGCGCGCTGGGCTTCGCGTGCAAGCGCTGCGCAAATTTCAAGGCTTTTTGGCCTCCAGCGTATGCCAGTCAAGCGCAAACAGCTATCGTGTTGGTAGCGTTTGGCGCATGCTATCGCTGGCTTTTCAAGCGTCGGGGTCTAACCCGGCGGTCAAGCCGACCCGCCTTCGGCGGGCGGCTTACCTTGCACGTTAGCCACTACAGGGGAAGTATTTTGGCCGATCAGCTTCAGAAATCTCGTCGTCAAGTTCTCGTCAGGCTTGAGAGCATCCTCGGCAACGCCTGCTACAACGCAAACATCCAAAACTATGGCCCTGGCGGCATACGGGAAGCCGAAGGTCGCAGCTTTCGTTATCCACTAACTCTGCGGCTACCCGATGGCTCTAAGCAAAAGGTTAGCTCCGGCACCATTCCTGACTCCGTCTCAGACGACGCTCTACGTAGTGGCTACTATGCTTTTGGCGCCAACCAACTCGACGTAATTTCCGCACTTGATCGCATGCTCAAATATCTCGAGCAACATCACGACCTTGTCATTGCCAACGGTGGCTAACAGTTCGTTCAAGGCAATGGCTTTGCTGCCGCTTAAATCCAACTTCAGAACATTACCTTACCACAAATTATTTATGAGCTTGAGTATCGAATGGTTCGCAGCAAGTGATCAAAGGAACAAAATGAGAGACGCCAACGGCGTCTCCATTGAGGAAGCAGAGGGAGACTTGACATTCAACAGTTCATCAGCCTATCCGGTCGCCGAAGAAACTGCCAGATGGATTTACAAAAACTGGAGTCTCGAGAGAATTTTTCAACTCTCTCCACACGCGCGACAAGCGCTACTAAGGATCATAGAAGATCAATTAAAAAATTCAACACAAGAACAAACCTAATATCAACGCGCCATCCAATCGAAAAATTCAATGCCATTAAAAATATTCATAATCTCCCTTCTTACCTTGAACCTCCATTTTAGCTACGCCCAGACAATAGCCCTAGAAAAAGTTCACCGAACAGGGTTCGATCCATTTTTCACTTCAACAAAAGATGGAGAGTACCAAGTAAACTTTGATGGAGAGGTTGTAAATCTAAGCAAAAAATCAGATGGCGTAATCACTTGCAGAATAAAAAGCAACACTCGCAACTTGATAGAAGATGAAAAAGGGAAATTGCACAAACCACGCATTCTAGAAGCATCATGCCCAGAATTAACGGATTTAATGATTATTGAAGATATAAAAGGGGGCGTGCATATGTCCTTAAATAGATTCATGGATGGCATGCGATATAGGAGCTCTCTTGAGAAATTGAAGTCCAAAAACTAATATACCCCATTTTGGCCACATCATGGCCTAACTTATCGCTCAAGCCGATTCGCCTTCGGCGAACGGCTTACCTTAGGCGTTAGTCCCGGTTAATCTCAAGCCTTCAAAGCTCATGGTTTGTTCACCGGCCTTCACCCCTTCAAGCGGTTTTCCGCTCGGTGTTTGGCCGCGTGCCGGGCTTCGCCTGCAAGCGCTGCGCAGGTTTCAAGGCTTTTTGGCCTCCAGCGCACGCCCGTCAAGCGCTAGCAGCTATTGGTTTGGTAGCGCTGTGCCTGTTCGTTCATTGCCCCATTCCATCGCCGGGGCTAACATTTCGTCGCAGCCGACCGCCTACGGCGGCGGCTGAACTCAGCCGTTAGATGGTTCTTCTGCGGCCCCGTGGATGCGTGAACAATCGTTGACAAATAATGAACGAACGATTACAGTTAATCCATGTACACGATTCAGCGCACAGAACAGTTCTCTGGCTGGCTTGATGGCTTGAAAGACCGGGTGGCGCGAGGTCGCCTTGTTCGTCGTCTGGAGAAGGCGCAGCGCGGGCTGCTGGGTGACGTTCAGCATGTAGGCGAAGGCGTGTTTGAGATGCGCGAGTTCTTTGGCCCTGGCTGGCGCATGTACTACGTTCAGCGCGGCGCGGTGTTGATTGTGATGCTGGGCGGGGGCGACAAGTCCACCCAGCAGGCTGACATTGCTGCCGCGCAGACTTTGGCTGCAATCCTTGAGGAGTGAACGATGAACAAGCCCGAAAGAATCAAGATCTCTGACCTGCCCGTGTTCGATGCTGCGGAGTACCTGAAGAGCGAAGAGGACATTGCCATTTACCTCACGCTGGCGATTGAAGAGAACGACCCTGCGGGCCTGGCTGATGCGCTGGGCACGATTGCACGCGCTCGCGGCATGACCGAGGTGGCGCGGGCTAGCGGGCTGACCCGCGAGGCGCTTTACAAGGCCCTGCGCCCCGGCAGCCATCCGCGCTTTGACACCATCGCCCGCGTGTGTGGAGCGTTGGGCGTGAAGCTGGTGGCGCAGCCCAGCCGTACGTAGACTGCCCCAAGCGCAAAAAAGAGACCGTATGGAAATTCGCATCGTTTCATCCTTCGTGGCCTAACCTGGCAATGCAGCGGACTGCCTACGGCGTCGGCTGAATTCAGGGCGTTAGCCCGCAGAAAGGGCGATGGCACGCTTCGGAAATGCTCGCAGGAGCTTCTTATCCATGGTGACCAGCTTGGTGTCGAGCTTCATTGCAAGCACAATGAATTCGCAGTCGTATGCGGAGCAGTCGCTGTCCCGCACGAGCTCCAAAACGGCCGGGGATTCAACCTCGAACTCCGCTCCTTCAAGCAAGCTTTCAGCTTCGCGCTGGAGGCTGTTTGCTTGCTCTAACGAGATGGCCTTGCGGCGCATGTATCCCGCCAAGATGTTCCGAAACTCGCTGCGCCAGAGGATCGGGGCGGCCCAATCGTGATCTTCTTCGAGCAGTGCCTCGGCTGCGGCTGTGTATTCACCGGGCAAATATAAGTACGCGAGTACGTTTGAATCGACCACGATCATGGCCGGTTCTCGCGCTTCGCCGCATCAATGTCCCGTGCGCGGAACTTGCCGGGCGGCAGGTCTGCGCGCAGTGCGCGAGCGCGGGCAATTCGCTCGCTTGGCGTCATCTTGGTGGGTAGCAGTACCGCTTCAAGGCACACGATGGCCTCGCTATTCAGGCTTCGGCGGTGCATTTCTGCAGCAAGCTTCAGGCGGTCGTACACGGCGTCGGGAATATTCTTCAATGTCAGGGTTGTGGGCACAGTGCTCTCCTTCCAATTTGAAACCATTTTGGTTCCATTTTGGTGTGCCGGTCAATGCGCTGCGGGCTCACCAGTCGCTCGGGCCGACTCGCGTTGGCAGGCCGCCGCTCGCGGCTCAGCTTCAACGTAAGCCAAAATGACCCACTCAAAGTACATCCGTCACCAGATTGGCCATCCCTGAAGCATCCGTTCTGATTACCTTTTTCACCGCGCTATTTTTTCTGGAAATCACCCCCGGGCCGGACATGATGCTAGTGCTGGCCAAGGGCGTTGGCCAGGGGCGCAAGATGGCGCTGTTCACGGTTGCCGGCATGATTTTTGTGGCCGGCACGGTGCAGGTGGCGCTGCTGGTGCTGGGCGTGGCGTCGCTGCTGCAGGCCTTTCCGGCGGGGCTGGTGTTGCTGCAATGGGCGGGCGCGGGCTACCTGATCTACCTGGGTATCCGGCTGCTGCGCCCCGGGCGGGGCGGCGCCGGCCATATGGCCCGGGTGAAGGCCGCCACGCCCTGGCAGGCGATGCGCGAAGGGGCGATCAACAACCTGACGAATCCGAAGTCGCTGCTCTTCATGTTCGCCTTTTTGCCGCAGTTTGTGGACGCGGCCGCCGGGCCGGTGTGGCTGCAGTTGCTGGTGTTGGGTGCCATCCAGAAGCTGGCCGGCGTCTTTTCGCTTGGCGGCCTGGCCATTGCCGCCGGCACGGTGGGGCAGTGGTTGCTGCGCTGGCCGCGGCTGCTGGCCTGGCAGGCGCGCTTTTCCGGGCTGGTGATGCTGGCGCTGGGGCTGCGCTTGCTGGTCACGAGTGATGTGCAGGCACTTGGTGGCAGGGCTGGCGGCCGATAGGCAAATGCGTTGGAACCAGGTCTGGCGAACAGGTTCTTGCTGCAATGTTGTGCAGATAGCCACCGATGCCAATTGCTGTGGGAGCGGCTTCAGCCGCGAATGGCGCTGTTCGCGGCTGAAGCCGCTCCCACGAAGTTGTTGACTGAACCGAGTGGGCGCTAGTAGTGATAACGAAGCTGCGCGATGAGTAAAGAGCCGCCATCCACCTTGTAGACCATGCGATGTTCGTCGTTGATGCGGCGTGACCAGTAGCCGGCCAGCGCATGCTTGAGTCCTTCGGGTTTGCCGGTGCCTTCAAACGGGGTGCGGGTGGTTTCCTTGATCAGGGCGTTGATGCGTTTAAGGATCTTTTTGTCTGTTTCCTGCCAGTGCAGGTAGTCCTCCCATGCTTGCTCGGCAAAGATCAGCTTCATTCCACGAGCACCCGCTCTTTGCCCTGGCCGCTTTCCAGGCTGGCAATGGCTTCCAGAAGCCGTTTGGCGTTCTTGGGTGCCCGCAGCAGGTAGGCGGTTTCTTCCAGGGCCTTGTAGTCGTCTAGCGACATCATCACCACGGACGGCTGGCCGTTGCGGGTGATGATCAGGGGTTCGTGGTCGTCGCACACCCGGCCCATGGTCTGGGCCAGGTTGGCGCGGGCGGTGGTGTAGGTGATGGCATCCATGGGGCAGCCTCCATATGTGTACGTGATATTGTACATGTTTTAAGCAAACACGTCCAGCTGGGTGTGCCAGGTGTGCCGTCCCGGCCCCGGCTTTTCAGCCCATCACCCCTTCAGCCCCAGCCTGCGCGCCAGCTTGTGCAGGTTGCTGGCGTCCACGTCCAGCGCGCGGGCGGCCTGGGCCCAGTTGTTGTCGTGGCGGGTCAGGGCGGCGTCTATGGCCTGGCGCTGGCAGGCGTCCACCGCCTCGCGCAGGGTGCCGGCCGGGGTGGGCGGGGGCGCGGCGGGGCTGGGCGCGGCGTTGGCGGCGCTGCCTGTGGGCTGCAGCGGGGTGTCCAGCGCGTCCAGGTCCAGCAGGCCGGCCTCCAGCGTGATGATGGCGTTGCGGTCCACGCCGCGGCTCAGGGCCTTGAGGGCGGCGCGGCTGATGACATGCTCCAGCTCGCGGATGTTGCCGGGCCAGGCGTAGCGACGCAGGGCCTGCTGTGCGTCGGGCGACAGGCGCAGGCTGCGCAGCCCCAGGCGCGCGCGGTTCAGCTCCAGGAAGCGGCCGGCCAGCAGCAGCACGTCGTTGCCGCGCTCGCGCAGCGGGGGGATGGGCACGGGGTAGACCGACAGGCGGTGGTACAGGTCGGCGCGGAAGGCGCCGCTGGCGACCTCTTCGCGCAGGTTGCGGTTGGTGGCGGCGATGACGCGCACATG
>JAFEES010000111.1 GCA_018240995.1 Pseudomonadota bacterium
GAGTTCTTGAAGATGTTCATGGTCTCGCTGGTCAGCGGCGGAATGATGATGCGAAACGCCATCGGCAGCAGCACGTAGCGGTAGTACTGGAACGTGGTGAAACCCATGGCCATGCCCGCGTAGCGCTGGCCGCGCGGCAGCGCCTGGATGCCCGAGCGCAGCTGCTCGGCGATGCGCGCCGAGGTGAAGAAGCCCAGGGCGAACACCACCAGCACGAAGCCCGGCAGCGACTTCATCGCCGGGAAGATCGCCGGAATGACGTGGTACCACAGGAAGATGTGCACCAGCAGCGGAATATTGCGGAAGAACTCGACCCAGGCATTGCCCAGGCGCACGATCCACGGACTGTCGGGCAAGGTGCGCAGCGTGCCTATCAGCGAACCAACGATGAGCGCGATCACCAGCGCCAGCAGCGACACCGACACCGTCCAGCCCCAGGCCGACAGCAGCCAGTCCAGATAGGTGATGTCGCCGCCCTTGCCAAAGCAGCTCGAGCCGACCTCCTGGGTAATGGTGTCCTGGCAGAACACCTGCCAATCCCAAGCCATAGGGCCCCCTTTGTTGACAAAATCAAACCGGCCGCTGACCGCGCGGCCACAAAAAAACAAGCCCCTTCAAACCCCGGGTCTGAAGGGGCAAGTCACGCTTGGGAATTACTTCGCCTGGTAGTCTTCCATGGGCTTGTCGTTGGGGTGGGCCCAGGCGTTCTTGGTGGCCTCGGACAGCGGCAGGCCGACCTTGGTGTTGTTCGGCGGGATCGGCTGCATGAACCACTTGTCGTAGGACTTGGCCAGCGTGCCGTCCTTCATCTGGCGCACGATGGAATCGTCCACGGCCTTCTTGAACGCCGGGTCATCCTTGCGCAGCATGCAGGCGATGGGCTCGACCGACAGGGCCTCGCCGACGATCTTGAAGTCCTTGGGGTTCTTGGCCTTGGAGATGTTGCCCGCGAGGATGGAGCCGTCCATGATGAAGGCGTCGGCGCGGCCGGTCTCCAGCATCAGGAAGCTGTCGGCATGATCCTTGCCCATGACCTCCTTGACGTTCAGGCCGTCGGCCTTCTTGTTCTTGCGCAGCGTCTGCACCGAGGTCGTGCCGGTGGTGGTGACGATGGTCTTGCCGTTCAGATCCTTGATGTCGTTGATGCCCGAATTGGCCTTCACGGCGATGCGCACTTCCTCGACATAGGTGGTGTCGGCAAAGGCCACTTCCTTCTGGCGCGCCAGGTTGTTGGTGGTGGAGCCGCACTCCAGATCCACCGTGCCGTTGACCACCAGGGGCACGCGGTTTTGCGAGGTCACGGGCTGGTACTTGATATCGAGCTTGGCCATGCCCAGCTGCTTTTGAATGTCGTGCGCAATGCGCTCGGCCATCTCGGTGTGAAAGCCCACGTACTTGCCGTCGCCCAGGGTGTATGCCAGGGCGCCCGACGATTCGCGCACGCCCAGGGTGATGCTGCCCGAGGACTTGATCTTGGCCAGGGTGTCGTTGGCCTGCGCGAATACGCTGCCTGCAGCCAGGAAGGTAATGGCGGCGGCCAGCAGATGCTACTTCATATGAAATCTCCTTGTGGGTGAAGCGAAATATCGGACTACGGATGAAGGCCTGGCGCGCGACGCGCCAGATCACCGTGGTGGCCCGTATTGTGCGTGCTTCACGGCCTAGAAGGGGACTTGATCCGTAGGGTATTTCCAGAACTCCCGCAGCAAATAGCTCACGGGCAAGCTCAACGCCCGCTGACTCGGCGCGATGGGTTGCAGGAACCACTTGTCATAGATCGCCTGAATTTCGCCGCTCACTATCAGGCGTCGCATCTCATCGTCCACCAACTTCTTGAACTCAGGGTCATTCCTGGGCAGCATGATTGCCAGGGGCTCCGTGGTCAGGAGTCGGCCCACCACCTTCAGCGCCCGGGGATCGGGCCGGCTTGCCGCCAGGCCGTAGAGCAGCACCTCGTCCATCACGAAGGCCTCCGCCTGGCCCTTTTCCAGCATCGCCACCGCGGCCTCATGGTCGGGCGCCTCGATCACCTGGATGCGCATGAGCCGTTCACGGTTCGCCTCATCTATCGCCTTCAGAACGGTCGTGCCCTTGGTGGACACCAGCCTCTTGCCCTCCATGTCCTCCAAACGGGTCACGGCGCTGGTCGCGGGCACCAGCAGGCGGGCCCCGGTGATGAAGTGTGGAATCGTGAAGGCCACATCCTTGCGCCGCTCGGCGTTGTTGGTCGTGGAGCCACATTCCATGTCGGCCCGTCCCGTCTTCACCATCTCTAAGCGGTTGGCGGATGTGACCGCAAGAAACTGTACCGGCATCTCCTTCGTACCCGCCTTCTTGCGCACCGCCTCGGCCATGCGCTGACACAGATCCATCGCATAGCCCATGGCCTTGCCGTTGTACACGTACGAAAACGGCACCGACGATTCCCGGTGCGCAATCACCAACGCACCGCCTGCGCGCACTCGCTCCAGTACTCCCGCGGCCTGCGCGAGTCCCGCGCAGCACAACACCAACGCCACACCCGCTGCCTTCAATTGACGCATGATTTCCATTCAGTGCTTAGGTTTTGCACAACCAAAATGGCGTCCGATCCAGTCATCCGCAGTCAGGCATGCAAACTTTTCATCAAACCTCACATTTTGTTGCATTACATTGGCTACCCACAACAAAAACCAACACAACCATGGGGTTTATTGCACGCGCGGACGCAGTTCATGGCTGGGTGTATTCGGTGTCATCTCGGCACGTCACAGACCATGGCACGGCATCTGGACGTGGCCCTACCCCTAACCATCGCGCGTCCCAAGACGCGGCGTGGCATTGGGCGGTGCCCGAAAGGCGCGGCAAACCGCCGCCATAGTGCGGGCCGTGGCGAATATTGGCCACGATCAGCGGGCGTGTATTGGCGTGTACGGTGGGCTGGAACGCTCGCCTGCCAACCCTCTCAGCGATGAGCCTCGATGGGGTTGCCGTACAGCGGCCGGCCGCCGAACTGCGTGCTGACCGCATAGGCCACGCCGCAGGCCAGCATGGTGGGCAGGGTGAGCTGGAAGGCCTGCGTCATCTCCATCACCATCACCACCGCCATCAGCGGCGCATGCGTCACAGCCGCCAGCACCGCCGCCATGCCGACCACGGCCATGACCTTGGCGTCGCCCACCCAGGCCGCTGGCAGCGCCAGCAGGGCCAGCTGCGCCAGCACGCTGCCCGAGGCCGCCCCCACCAGCAGCGAGGGCGTGAAGACCCCGCCTATGGCGCCGCTGCCCGAACTCAGCGCGGTGGCCAGCACCTTGGCCGCCAGCACCAGGGCCAGCGTTTGCCACAGCACCTGCCCCTGCAGCACACTGGAGACCACGCTGTAGCCATTGCCCCAGACCTGAGGCACCAGGGCCGACAGCAGCCCCGTGCACAGCCCCCCCAGCCCCAGGCGCGCGACCGGCGAGGCGATACGGCCAAACACCTGGCGCACGCGCTCCAGCAGCACCAGCAGCGCCCAGCCCACGGCGCCGAACACCAGGCCCGCCAGCAGCGCCGCGCCCAGGCTGGTGGGCAGCATGTCCAGGCGCGGCACGGCGTACAGCGGCAGCGGCTGCACCAGCCAGTAGATCAGGGCGTTCGCCGTGGCCGAGGCGATCAGCACCGGCGCCACGGCATGCGGCACCCAAAAGCCCAGGGCCAGCTCCAGCACAAACACCACACCCGCCACCGGCGCGTGGTAGACGGCACCGATGCCGGCGGCTATACCGCACACCAGCAGCGTGGTGCGCTCCTGATCCGATAGCGGCAGGGCGCGCGCCAGGCGCGCCGCGAGCCAGGCCGCCATCTGCACCATGGGCCCTTCGCGGCCTATGGAGGCGCCGGTGCCCACCGACAGCAGGGCCGACAGGGTGCGCGTGTGCGTGGTGCGGTCGTTCAGATCCACGCGCGAATGGCGTGCGGCGTCGATGTAGTCCAGGTGCTTGTCGCCCGCCGGGCCGCGGCGCGCCCAGGCATTGCCCAAGGCCAGCACGGCGCCGGCCAGCAGGCCGCCCACGCAGCCCACCAGCACGCGCTGCCAGGGCGGCAGCGACAGGGCGGCGTCCACCAGCCCGCCCGTGTGGCCCGTGGCCAGCCATTCCACGCCGCGCGCCGCCGCGCGCAGCAGCACCGTGGCCGTGGCCGCCAGCACCCCCACCAGCATGGCCAGCAGCCACAGGCGCAGGGTGCGGCCCGCGGGGCGGAACAGGCGAAACAGCGGCGGCGGGTTGGGTGGTGATGCCATGTCAGTTGGCCATGGCGCCTTGTGCCACCCACAGGGCGTGAAACCTGGGCGTCGCGCCCGCACCACCGCCGTCATTCCCGCGCAGGCGGGAATCCAGGAGCGCCGCCGTGGGGCACTGGATGCCCGCCTGCGCGGGGATGACGATGGCAAACAGTTTCATGTCAGCCCATCCATGCCCCGACATGACGGGTTCCGTTAGCCAGCCATCAGATCGGGTTTTGCCCGCCCTGGGCCTGCAGATAGGCCCATAGCGCCTGCGCCAGGCTCTTGGGCGATTCCTTGCGCGAGGGTTTCTCGCGGTAGGCGCGCACCTCCATGACCATCTGCAGATCCTCCACCCCGGGCGGCGCGGCGCTTACCAGCTTGTGCGTGCGCAGCTCTTTTTTCACTGCGCTGAAGGGCAGGAAGGCCACGCCATGACCTTCCAGCGCCATCGCCTTCAGGCCCTCGGCCATGTCGGTCTCGTACACCCGCTCCAGGTGGATGGTGGTGCTTGATTGCTTGAGGATCAGCTCCGTCACGCGGCCCAGGTAGGCGCCCGGCGCGTAGCCCAGGTAGGGCAGCGGCTCGCCCGCGCGCCCGGGCAGGCAAAACAGCGGCTGGCCGTCGGGGCCGGCCTTGGAGTACGGTGCCAGAACCTCCTGGCCCAGGGTCACCATGTCGTAGCGCTCGGGGTCTAGCTGCAGCGGCTGTGAGGGGTGGTGGTAGGAGATCAGCAGGTCGCAACCGCCCTCCACCAGGCGCATCACGGCGTCGTGCACGTTCAGGGCGATGAGGCGGCTCTTGAGCGGCCCGAAGTCGGCGCGCACGGCCGACACCCAGGCCGGGAAGAAGGTGAAGGCCAGCGTGTGCGGCACGGCGAACTCGATCATGTCCGAGCTGCTGCTGGAATGCCCGCGCAGCATGGCACGGGTGTTCTGCAGCGCCTGCAGCACCTCCAGCGCCTGGTCGTACAGCGTGGTGCCGGCGGGCGTGAGCCGCGTGGGGTAGGAGCTGCGATCGACCAGGTCGGTGCCCGCCCAGGCCTCCAGCGCCTGTATGCGGCGCGAGAACGCCGGCTGCGTCACATGCCGCAGCTGTGCCGAACGGCTGAAGCTGCGGGTTTCGGCGAGGCTGACGAAGTCTTCAAGCCATTTGGTTTCCATGGCCCGGCATTATCCGCCTGCGCGGCCGGCACCAGCGCGAAATGCATAGATTCCATAGCAACGCGCATAATCGCGCGGCCAAGCGGCGCCCTGTTTGCCTGCCCTGTTCCGTTCCAGCCTAGCCTTCCATGGACTCCCATCCCACGCCACCGCCCACCACCGCCACCAGCCCGCAGGAGCCGCGCAGCCTGCGCATCGAGGACTGGCTCACCGTCCTCATCATGGCAGCCCTGGCCCTGATCACCTTCGCCAACGTCATCGTGCGCTACTTCACCGACTCGTCCTTCGCCTGGACGGAGGAGATCTCGGTGTTCCTGATGATTGCCCTGGCCCTGGTGGCGGGCTCGGCCGCCGTGGCGCGCGACCGCCATATCCGCATCGAATTCTTCTGCGAAAGCGGCTCGGCGCTGCGCCGCCGGCGCCTGGCGCAGCTGGGTGCGCTGCTGGTGGCGCTGCTGTTCGCCGTCATCGCCTGCCTGAGCGTGCGCGTGGTCTGGGACGACTTCCGCTTCGAGGAAACCTCGCCCGGCATAGGCGTGCCGCAGTGGTGGTACTCCATCTGGCTGCCACTGCTGTCGCTGCTCATCACGGCACGCGCCCTGGGCCTGCTGGTGCGGCGCACGCGCCAGGCGGACTTTGAATACCTCGTCGACGAGGCCGATGCAGACGAAGGAAAGCAGCAGCCATGATCGCCACCCTGCTCTTCACCGCCTTCCTGGTGCTGATGTTCCTGGGCGTGCCGATAGGCGCGGCCCTGGGCCTCGCGGGCGCGGCCGCAATTGCGCTGGCCAATGCCGACACCCAGTGGTTCGGCCTGCTGGCCGTGCCGCAGAACTTCTATGCCGGCCTGGGCAAGTACCCACTGTTGGCGATTCCCATGTTCGTGCTCGTGGGCTCGATCTTCGACCGCTCGGGCGTGGCGCTGCGCCTGGTGAACTTTGCCGTATCCATCGTCGGGCGCGGCCCGGGCATGCTGCCGCTGGTGGCGATCGCCGTAGCCATGTTCCTGGGCGGCATCTCCGGCTCGGGGCCGGCCAACGCCGCCGCCGTGGGCGGGGTGATGATCGCCGCCATGAACCGCGCCGGCTACCCCGGCAGCTTCTCGGCCAGCGTGGTGGGCGCGGCCGCGGCCACCGACATCCTGATCCCGCCCTCCGTGGCCTTCATCATCTATTCGGTGCTGGTGCCCGGCGCCTCGGTGCCGGCGCTGTTCGCCGCCGGCATGGTGCCCGGCGTGCTGGCCGGCCTGGCGCTGATCGCGCCGGCCGTATGGATGGCGCGCAAGCACAAGATGGGCGCATTGGAAGCCTCCATGCCGCGCCCGCCGTTCTGGAAGAGCCTGAAGGAGGCCTCCTGGGGCCTGGCCGCGCCGGTGGTGATCCTGGGCGGCATGCGCGCGGGCTGGTTCACGCCCACTGAGGCCGCCGTGGTGGCCGTGTTCTACGGCCTGTTCGTGGGTGTGTTCATACACCGCACCATCCGGCTGCGCGACCTGTTCACCATCCTGCACGAGGCCGGCGAGCTCTCGGCCGTGATCCTCATCGTGGTCTCGCTGGCCGGCATCTTCGCCTTCTCGCTGTCCACGCTGGGCGTGATCGACCCGGTGGCCAACGCCATCGTCAACTCGGGCCTGGGCGAATACGGCGTGCTGGCGCTGCTCATCTTGCTGCTCATCACCGTGGGCATGTTCCTGGACGGCATCTCCATCTTCCTGATCTTCGTGCCGCTGCTCTTGCCCATCATGCAGCACTACCACTGGGATCCGGTGTGGTTCGGCGTGATCATCACGCTGAAGGTGGCACTGGGCCAGTTCACGCCGCCGCTGGCCGTGAACCTGATGGTCAGCTGCCGCATCGCCGGCGTGCGCATGGAATCCACCGTGCGCTGGGTCGGCCCCATGCTGCTGGCCATGTTCCTGGTGATGGTGGCCGTGATCGCCTTCCCGCAACTGGCCCTGTGGCTGCCGGCCTACCTGGGCTATTGATTGGGCTGCTGATTTTTTTCTCAAGGAGACTTCAACCATGAAACTGCGTACCTTCCTCGCCACCGCCGTGGCCGCCGCCGCAAGCCTCGCCTTCGCCGCGCCCGCGCTGGCCCAGAACTACAAGAGCGAATACCGCATGTCCCTGGTGCTGGGCACGGCCTTCCCCTGGGGCAAGGGCGGCGAGATCTGGGCCGCCAAGGTCAAGGAAAAGACCCAGGGGCGCATCAACATCAAGCTGTATCCCGGCGTGTCGCTGATCCAGGGCGACCAGACACGTGAATTCAGCGCGCTGCGCCAGGGCGTGATCGACATGGCCATAGGCTCGACCATCAACTGGTCGCCCCAGGTCAAGGCGCTGAACCTGTTTTCGCTGCCGTTCTTGTTTCCCGACTACGCCGCCGTGGACGCCGTGACGCAGGGGCCGGTGGGCCAGAGCATCTTCCAGACGCTGGACAAGGCCGGCGTGGTGCCGCTGGCCTGGGGCGAGAACGGCTACCGCGAGATCAGCAACTCCAAGCACCCCATCAAGACCCCGGCGGACTTGAAGGGCCTGAAGATCCGCGTCGTGGGCTCGCCGCTGTTCCTCGACACCTTCACCGCCCTGGGCGCCAACCCCACGCAGATGAGCTGGGCCGACGCCCAGCCCGCCATGGCCAGCGGCGCCGTGGACGGCCAGGAAAACCCCCTGTCCGTCTACCAGGCCGCCAAGCTGAACACCGTGGCGCAGAAGTACATCACCATGTGGAACTACATGAATGATCCGCTGATCTTCGTGGT
>JAFEES010000112.1 GCA_018240995.1 Pseudomonadota bacterium
AATCGAGGTCACCCTCACCGACAGCCGCCGCGCCAGCGCCACCGTGATCGGCACCGACCCCGAAACCGACCTGGCTGTGCTCAAGGTCCAGCTGGACAAGCTGCCCGTGATCGTGCTGGGCGACTCGGACAAGCTCGCCGTGGGTGACCGGGTGCTGGCCATCGGCAACCCCTTCGGCGTGGGCCAGACGGTGACCAGCGGCATCGTCTCGGCGCTGGGGCGCAGCCAACTGGGCATCAACACCTTCGAGAATTTCATCCAGACCGATGCCGCCATCAACCCCGGCAACTCCGGCGGCGCGCTGGTGGACGTGAACGGCAACCTGATGGGCATCAACACCGCCATTTATTCACGCTCTGGCGGCAGCATGGGCATTGGCTTTGCGATACCGGTGTCCACCGCCAAGATGGTGCTGGAGGGCATCGTGCGCGACGGCCAGGTCACGCGCGGCTGGATCGGCGTGGAACCGAGCGAGCTGTCGCCCGAACTGGCCCAGACCTTCGGCGTGCAGGCCACGCAGGGCGTGATCATCACCGGCGTGCTGCAGGGCGGGCCCGCGGCCCAGGGCGGCATACGCCCGGGCGACGTGATCCTGCGCGTGGGCGGCAAGCCCACCGACAACGTCTCGCAGCTGCTCACCACCGTGGCAGCGCTGCAGCCGGGCAAGGCGGCCAGCTTCGAGCTGCAGCGGGGCGACAAGCAGATGGAGCTGTCGGTGGTGCCGGGCACGCGCCCGCGCGCGCAACAGCGTCGCTGAAATACTTCAAAAAAATAGCTGTCAACGCTTGATGTACAAGCGCTGACAGCTATTTTTGCCTGGAACTCAGGAGGCCGATTCCGGCGTATCCTCGGGCGCCTGAGTGTGGCGTATGAAGAGCTGCGCGGCCCAGATGCCCAGCTCGTACAGCAGGCACATGGGAATGGCCAGCGCCAGCTGCGAGACCACGTCCGGCGGCGTGACGACGGCGGCGATGACGAACGCCACCACGATGAAGTAGCCGCGAAAGCTCTTCAGCTTGTCCACGCTGACCACGCCCAGGCGTGCCAGCACGACCACGGCGATGGGCACCTCGAAGGCCAGGCCAAAGGCCAGGAACATGGTCATCACGAAGCCCAGGTAGGCCTCTATGTCCGGCGCGGCGGTGATGCTCTTGGGCGCAAAGCCCTGGATGAAGCTGAACACCTGACCGAACACGAAGAAGTAGCAGAACGCCACGCCGATGAAGAACAGCACGGTGCTGGAGACGACCAGCGGCAGCACCAGCTTTTTCTCGTGCGCATACAGGCCCGGCGCGACGAAGGCCCAGACCTGCCAGAGCACGAATGGCAGGGCGATCAGGAAGGCCGTCATGAGCAGGATCTTCAGCGGCACCATGAAGGGCGAAATCACCGAGGTGGCGATCATGGTGGCGCCCTGCGGCAGATGCGCCACCAGCGGCGCGGCCAGCAGGTCGTACAAATGGCCAGGGCCGGGGTAGAAGAACAGCGCGGCGGCAACCACCCCGATGGCGATCATGGCCTTCACAAGGCGGTCGCGCAGCTCCATCAGGTGCTGCACGAAGGGCTGCTCGGTACCGGCGAGCTCGTCTTCTGGATTCGGTGTTTCAGGCATGGCGGGGCGGGTTGCCGGCGGCTCGCCGGCCTGGGCTGCACGACGGGCGGCGCAGCCGTTGCAATGAGGTCAATGGAATTTCTGCGGCCGAAAGCGCGCCACGCGCGCCGCGCCCGACTGCGCCTTGGTGCGCACGCCGGCGCGCGCCTTGTACCACTGGGGCATGGCGCCGCGCTTGAGGCGCCAGTTCTTGCCCGGGTGCCGGTAGGCAGGGACTACGGCGGGGACATCGAAGGCGGGGCTGGACGATGGCTCGGCCAGCGGGCTGAAGTCCTGCCCCAGGCTGCTTTCCATGTCTTTCTGGAGGTCGCTGGCGCTGGTCTGTATGGACTGCTCCACGTCGCGCGCGGCGCTCTCCACGGTGTCCTTCATCTTGCGCAGCTCGTCGAGCTCCATGGAGCGGTTCACCTCGGCCTTCACGTCGGCCACATAGCGCTGCGCCTTGCCCAGCAAGGTGCCCACGGTGCGCGCCACGCGCGGCAGCTTCTCGGGGCCGATGACGATGAGTGCCACGGCGCCGATCAGCGCCATCTTGGACAGACCAATGTCGATCATGAGAACGGCTCAGGCGCTCAGCTCTTTTGCTTGGCCTCTACGTCGATGGTGGTCTTTTCGGCGGCGGCGGCGTTGGTCACCTGGCCAGCCGGTGCGTTGGCCGCGGGCGCATCATCGCTGCTGGCGCCTTCCTTCATGCCGTCCTTGAAGCCCTTCACGGCGCCACCCAGGTCGGAGCCGATGTTCTTCAGCTTCTTGGTGCCGAACACCATGACCACGATCAGCAGCACGATGAGCCAGTGCCAAATGGAAAACGAACCCATGGAAATCTCCTAACGAATGCCTGCCATTTTAGTCCCGCGCCAGCCGGGGCTGCCTTAACCCTTGCGCACGCGCTCTGTTGCAGGTCAACCGCGCAACCACGGGCGCGGGCCGCCGATGACATGCATGTGCAAATGGTGCACCTCCTGCCCACCCTCGGCACCGGTATTCACCACGATGCTGTAGCCCCCTTCCGGGTACGGGTTGCACCCCTGCTCCATGGCCAGTTTGGGCGCCAGCAGCAGCATGTGGCCGAGCAGGCCGGCGTGCTCGGGGGTGGCGGACGCCATCGACGCCAGGTGTATCTTGGGCACGATCAGAAAATGCACCGGCGCCCAGGGATGGATGTCATGAAAGGCGAAGACCTGCTCATCCTCGTACACCTTCCTGGACGGGATCTGGCCGGCGATGATCTTGCAGAAGAGGCAGTTGGGGTCGTGCATCGAATGGGGCGCGCGGCAAAGCGGCGAAAGCAATCAGGAATTGTCGGTGAGGTGCAGCGTGTGCTGCACGCCCACGTCATGGCGATGGCGGCGCAACCATTGCTGGCCCTGGGTGCGGCCCAGCTCGAACAGCTGGCGCACAAAGCCCATGTCGGCGCGCGACTTGCTTGCGTCGCCAAACGGCGCCAGCACGCGTCCGCCGTCTATGCGGTGCATGCGCATGCTCTTGTAGTGCGCGGGGTCGAGCCGCCCCTCGGCCAGCAGGCGACGCACGAAATCTATGGCGCGCAGCTCGCCCAGCAGGCTGGAGTTGAAGGTCACCTCGTTCATGCGCTCCATGATGTCCTGCGCGGTGTCGGGCAGGTCGTGATGCTCTATGGGGTTGATCTGCACCAGCAGCACATCACAGGTTTGCGTGTGATAGATCAACGGATACAGCGCCGGGTTGCCGGAAAAACCGCCATCCCAATAGTGTTCGCTCCCGATCTGCACCGCCTTGAACAGCAGCGGCAGGCAGGCCGAGGCCATGACGGCGTCGGCCGACAGGCGGCTGCCTGAGAAAATCTCCCCGCGCCCGGTGCGCACATTGGTGGCGCAGGCGAAGACCTTGGGCACCGGCGCATGGCGTGCATGGCTCAGGGCCTCGAAATCCACCAGGCGCTCCAGCAGGCCGCGCAGCGGGTTGATGCCCAGCGGATTGGTCTGGTAGGGCGAAAGCCACTGGCTCATCATGCCCAGCAGCGGGTTGCCCTGCAGCGGCACGCCCCACAGCAGGCTGCCCATGGCGCCCACGCCCTCCCACAGCCGCCGCAGGGTCTCGCGCGCCAGGGCGCAGCCGGCCTGGTGCGCCTCGCGTGCATCCTTATGCTGCAGCGCCGCCTGGGCAAAGCCGTGCGCCAGGGCCACGGCATTCATGGCGCCGGCGCTGGTGCCGCTGATGCCCTCCAGGGCAAAGCCGCCGTCTTCGAGTAGCGCGTCCAGCACACCCCAGGTCAGCGCGCCATGCGAGCCGCCGCCTTGCAGGGCCAAATTCAGGGGCGGCAAGCCGACTGCTTCAGCCATCGATGGCCTGGCCCTTGTTCATGGCCACCATGCCGCGCACGATGCGCCACAGGAACCAGATCGAGATCAGCCCCCAGGCTACCCAACCCGGGAACACGAAGAACAGCCACAGCGGCGCCGTGACCACGTACAGCACGCCGGCCCACAGCACGGTGCGTATGCGCCAGGAAAAATGGCTCGCCTGCCAGCTGCCTTCGGCGTCGCTTTTTTTCACCAGGTCGATGACCAGGGCCACGATGAGCAGCGCCACACCGGGCTGTGCGCCGGGCATCACCGCGCCCACGGCCACGATCAGGTGCAGTATGTAGCTGACCCAGCCTATGGTCTTGAGGTTGTCGGCCCGCTCGTCGGGCTCCACGTCAATGATGTCGTTACTCACGGTGCCTCTCCTTCCTCAAGGGCGCGGCCCGTCACCTTGCGCAGCGCCTTTTCCTCGATGCCGCTGGTGCCCTCGCGGCGCTCCAGCTCGGCGATTACGTCGGCCGGGGCGAGGCCATAGTGGGCCAGCGCGACCATGCTGTGGAACCACAGGTCGGCCACCTCATACACCAGCTTGGCGGGTGCGGCGCCGTGATCCACGTCCTTGGCCGCCATCACCACCTCGGTCGCCTCCTCGCCGATCTTCTTCAAAAAGGCGTCCGGCCCCTTGTGCAGCAGGCGCGCCACATAGCTGGCCTGCGGATCGCCGCCATTGGCCGGCTTGCGGCTTTCGATGACGGCCGCCAGGCGGGCCAGGGAATCGTTGCTGGACATGGGTGTTATTTATAGATGGATTCGGGGTCTTTCAAGACCGGATCGACGGCCTGCCAGGCGCCGTCCTTGAGGACGCTGAAGAAACAGCTGTGGCGCCCGGTGTGGCAGGCGATGCCGGGCTCGTGGCCCAGCTGCGTGACTTTCAGCAGCACCACGTCGTTGTCGCAGTCCAGGCGGATTTCGTGCACCTGCTGCACATGGCCGGATTCCTCGCCCTTGAACCACAGCCTGGCGCGCGAGCGGCTGAAGTACACGGCGCGGCCCAGCTCGGCCGTCTTGGCCAGGGCCTCGCGGTTCATCCAGGCGAACATCAGCACGTCGCCGGTGGCGGCCTCTTGCGCAATCACGGGCACCAGGCCCTGCGCGTCCCATTTCACTTCATCAAGCCAGTTCATGGCGCCATTGTCCGGTGTTTACCGTCACCTAGTATTTGGTAATTTTGATAGCTGCTTGCACTAGATGGACAAGCGCTGCGGCCCTGTTTGACGAAAACGGCTCACAGCCGCACGGCAATGCCGCGCTCGCGCATGCGTTCCTTGGCCTGGCGCACGGTGTATTCGCCGTAGTGAAAGATGCTGGCGGCCAGCACCGCGTCCGCCCCGCCGATGGTCACGCCGTCGGCCAGGTGGTCCAGGTTGCCCACGCCGCCCGAGGCGATCACCGGCACGCCCACGGCATCGCTCACGGCGCGCGTGAGCTGCAGGTCGAAGCCGCTCTTGGTGCCGTCGCGATCCATGCTGGTCAGCAGGATCTCGCCGGCGCCGCGGCGCGCCATCTCCTCGGCCCAGCGCACGGCGTCCAGGCCCGTGTTCTTGCGCCCGCCATGGCTGTACACATCCCAGCCCTCGCCGCGCTCGGCCAGGTCCTGGCCCTGGCGGCGCTTGGCGTCTATGGCCACGACGATGCACTGCGCGCCGTACTTGGCCGAGGCGGCGTTGATGACATCCGGGTCGGCGATGGCCGCGGAGTTGAAACTGGTCTTGTCCGCGCCGGCGTTGAGCAGGCGCCGCACATCGGCCACGGTGCGCACGCCGCCGCCCACGGTGAGGGGGATGAAGACCTGGCTGGCCACGGCCTCGATGATGGGCAGGATCAGGTCGCGCCCGTCGCTCGTCGCCGTGATGTCCAGGAAGGTGAGCTCGTCCGCGCCCTGCTCGTTGTAGCGCGCCGCGATTTCCACCGGGTCGCCGGCGTCGCGTAGCTCGACGAAGTTGACGCCCTTGACGACGCGACCACCGGTCACGTCCAGGCAGGGAATGATGCGTTTGGCAAGCATGGCGATGGTCTCAGGGCTGGGGCGGGCAAGATACCACGGCTCACGCGCCTTGCAGCGAACGCGCCACGCCGTCCTGCCAGCGCCAGGCGTCCTGGCACATGGCCTGCACCTCGCGCCGGGCGCGCCAACCCAGCAGCCTCTCGGCAAGACTGGGGTCGGCCCAGCAGGCGGCCACGTCGCCGGCGCGGCGCGGCCCTATCTGGTAGCGCACCGGGCGCCCGCTCGCGGCCTCGAAGCCGCGCACCATCTCCAGCACCGACACCGGCCGGCCCGTGCCCAGGTTCACCGTCAGCAGTCCGGGGTGCGCGCGCAGATAGCGCAGTGCCGCCACATGGCCCTCGGCCAGGTCGCAGACATGGATGTAGTCGCGCTGGCCGGTGCCGTCGGGCGTGGGGTAGTCGTTGCCCCAGACATTCAGGAATTCACGCTGGCCGCTGGCCACCTGGGCCACGTAGGGCATGAGGTTGTTGGGCACGCCCTGCGGGTCTTCGCCGATCAGGCCGCTTTCATGCGCGCCCACGGGGTTGAAGTAGCGCAGGCGCGCGATGCGCCATTCGCCGGGCTCGCTGGCGTCCAGGTCGGCCAGCATCTGCTCCATCATCAGCTTGCTCCAGCCATAGGGGTTGGTGGCCGAGAGCGCAAAGTCCTCGCGTATCGGCAGGCTGGCCGGGTCGCCATACACCGTGGCCGAGGACGAGAACACCAGCTGGCGCACGCCCGCCTTTTGCATGGCCTGCAGCAGCGTGACGGTGCCGGCGACGTTGTTGTCGTAGTAACGCAACGGTTCGCGCACCGACTCGCCCACGGCCTTGAGCGCGGCGAAGTGGATCACGGCGCTGATCTTGTGGCGTGCAAACAACTGTTGCAACAAATTCGCATCACGCACATCGCCCGCCACATGCTCGGGCACCTGCCCGGTGATGCGCCCTATGCGTTCCAGCACCGAGGGGCGGCTGTTGCTGAAGTTGTCCAGCACCAGAAAATGCTCATTCGCCTGCGCCAGCGCCACGCACATGTGCGAGCCGATATAGCCCGCGCCTCCGGTCACCAAGATCAAGACGCCCTCCTGCGGCTGCCATACTTGGACATATTGTCGCAGACGAAAATGTTAACTACCGTCAACGTGAAACCGATTGATTAATTCAATTGATACCCTTGCGACTCATTACAATTGGAGGGGTTTTCACCCTTCACCTCGCACCGCCCGTTGGTCTACATGGTCTCCCCACAACTTTCCCGCTTGCGCATGCGCCTGGCTGGCGCACTCGCCTGCCTGGCGCTGGCCTGGGGAGCGCAGGCCGCGGCCCCGGCGGTGGCGCTGTACTACGGCCATGACATCCCCTTGAGCGAGTTCCGCGCGTTTGACCTGGTGGTGATGGACGCCGACCACGGCGCGCATGACCTGCGTGCGCTGCAGCCCCATACCCAGGCCTACGCCTACGTGTCGGTAACCGAGGTGCAGGCCTCGCGCGCCTACTACGCCGAGATTCCGGCAGAGTGGAAGCTGGCGCGCAACCACGACTGGCAGTCCGAGGTCATAGACCAGAGCATCGACGCCTGGCCCGATTTCTTTGCCAGCCGCGTCGTAGGCCCGCTGTGGCAGCGCGGCTTTCGCGGCTTCTTCCTGGACACGCTGGACTCCTACCGCCTGGCGGAAAAGTTCGATGAGCAGGCCCAGCAGCGCGGCCTGGTGCGCGTCGTCGAGACCCTGCACCAGCGCTTTCCCGGCATCAAGCTGATCTTCAACCGCGGCTTCGACATCGTGCCCCAGCTGCCGGGCAAGATCGAGATGCTGGCCGCCGAATCCCTGTACCAGCGCTGGAACGCCAAGGCCCAGCGCTACGAGGAAGTGCCCGAGGCCGACCGCCAATGGCTGCTAGGGCAGCTGCGCCAGGTGCGCGAGCGCGACGGCCTGCCGGTGCTGGCCATCGACTATGTAGACCCGCACAACCGCGCCCTGGCGCGCGCCACGGCCCAGAAGATTGCCCAGGACGGCTTCATCCCCTGGGTCACGGACGCGCGGCTGGCGACCATTGGCATCGGCAGCATAGAGGCCGTGCCGCGCCGCGTCCTGGTGCTCTACAACGGCGATGAGTCGCCCACGCTGAACTTCGCCAACGCCCACCGCTACCTGCAAATGCCGCTGAACCACATGGGCTATGTGACGGACTATGTGGATGTGCGCGGCGT
>JAFEES010000113.1 GCA_018240995.1 Pseudomonadota bacterium
GATCTCGGCGCCGCAGGCATCGGAAAAGCGCATCAGCTGCGTGGAGCCGATGTTGGGCATGATGCCGGGCACGATGACGGACTTCCAGGCCAGGCGCTTGAAGCCCAGCACGCAGCGCGCCTTGTGCGCGAACGGCGACGCGGGGTAATGGTGCAGTATGAGTTCGGTCATGGTGCCACTCCTGCGGCCACGGGCCAGGGCCGGTCAAACCAGCTTCACCAGCTGCTTGCCGAAGTTACGCCCCTTGAGCAGGCCCAGAAAGGCCTCGGGCGCCGCGGCCAGGCCCTGGGCGATGCTCTCGCGCGGGCGCAGCCGGCCCCCGGCCACCAACGCGCCCAGCTCGGCCAGCGCCGCGGGCCAGACCTGCATGTGCTCGCTGACGATGAAGCCTTCGATCTTCATGCGGTTGATGAGGATCAGCGCCGGGTTTTGCAGCGGCAGCGGCTGGCCGTCGTAGCCGGCAATCATGCCGCACAGGGCCACGCGGGCGAAGGCGTTGGCACGCAGCAGCACGGCGTCCAGGATGTAGCCGCCCACGTTCTCGAAGTGGCCGTCTATGCCGTCGGGGCAGGCTGCCTTCAGCGCCGCGGACATGCTTTGGAGGTCGCCATGCTGGCGGTGGTCTATGCAGGCATCAAAGCCCAGCTCCTCGGTCACGTAGCGGCATTTGTCCGGCCCGCCGGCAATGCCCACCACGCGGCAGCCGCGCGCCTTGGCCAGGGCGCCAAAGGCACTGCCCACGGCGCCACTGGCGGCGCTGACCACCACCGTCTCGCCGGGCTTGGGGGCAATGACCTTTACCAGGCCATACCAGGCCGTCACGCCGGGCATGCCCACCGCCCCCAGGTAGTACGACAAGGGGATTTGGGTGGCGTCCACCTTGCGCAGCAGGCCGGGCGCGTTGCCATCGACCACGCTGTACTCCTGCCAGCCGCCCATGCCAGCCACCTTGTCGCCCACGGCGTAGGCGCCGTGGCGGCTCTCGGCCACCTCGCCCACGGTGCCGCCAAGCATCACCTGGCCCAGGCTCTGGCAGGCGGCGTAGCTCTTGCTGTCGTTCATGCGCCCGCGCATGTAGGGGTCCAGGCTCAGGTAGTGGTGGCGCACCAGCACCTGGCCGTCCTGCAGCGCGGGCGTGTCGCCAGCGACCAGGCGGAAGTTGCCCACCGTCGCCTCGCCCTGGGGCCGGTTGTCGAGCAGGATTTGCTGGTTGCGTGGCATGGCTCTGTCCTTTATTCAATTTTGATAGCAGTCAGTGCTTGTGGTGCAAGCATTACAGGCCTATTCTTCCTGATTAAAAAGAGACCTCAGGCACACAGCCCTGCGCATCGTCATCCCCGCGTAGGCGGGGATCCAGGGCCCCGTGCCTGGGCTGGATGCCCGCCTACGCGGGCATGACGGTGCTTTCCGAGGCATGTATCTGATCAGGCGGCTTGGTTCAAATCATCCATCGGTGGAGATGGTGCCCGCGCCCTGCCCCGCCGCCGGCTTGGCCTTGGGCACGTACTTGAAGGTGCCGGTGGAGTGGCTGCACAGGCGCCCCTCGGCGTCGTACACCCAGGCCTCGGCAAAGGCCATGGAGCGCGTGCGCTCTATCATGCGACCCTTGGCCACCATGGGGCCGCGCGCCGGGCGTATGAAGCTGCTCTTCATCTCTATGGTGACCACGCCCATGTCGGGCGTGTCGCTGCGTGCAGCGGTGGCCATGGCCACGTCCAGCAGGGTCATCACGGCGCCGCCATGCATCACGCCGTAGGAATTGGTGTGCTGGGCTCGCGCCTCATAGTGCAGCTGCGACTCACCACCCTGCATGCGCTGCAGGCTGAAGCCCAGTTCTTTGACGAAGGGAATGTCGGCTCCAAAGTCCAGCACGGGTCGGCTCCTAGAAAAAATCAAGGTGGCAAGAATAGCCCCGGGCGGCGGTTTGCGCTGGGCCGCGGCCCAATCACCCGCCCAAAATGGCGCTCACACCGCCGTCGACGGCCAGCCACTGGCCGGTGATGTGCTTGCCGGCGTCGCTGGCGTACAGCAGCGTGATGCCCTTCAGGTCTTCGTCATCACCCAGGCGGTGCAACGGCGCCTGGGCGGTCATGTTTTCCTCCTTCAGGGTCTCGATGAGCACGCTGGTCATGCGGGTCTTGAAGAAGCCCGGGCAGATGGCGTTCACATTGATGCCGTAGGCGCCCCATTCGCCGGCCAGCGCGCGCGTGAAGTTGAGCACCGCGCCCTTGGAGGTGTTGTAGGCGATGGTCTTCATGGCAAACGGGTTGCCCGCCAGCCCGGCAATCGAGGCCACGTTGATGATGCGCCCGCCGCGCCGCGGGATCATGCTGTGCTTGGCAATCGCCTGCGCCAGCAAAAAGTAACCGCGCACGTTCAGGTTCATCACCTTGTCCCAGGCGGCCAGCGGGTGATCCTCGGCCGGCGCGCCCCAGCTGGCGCCGGCGTTGTTGACGAGGATGTCCACGTCGCCCAGGCGCTGCAGGGTCTCGCTGGCCAGGCGCTGGATGTCGTCCTCGCGCGCGCAGTCGGCGGCGATCCAGCGCGCGTCTATGCCGGCGGCCTGCAGCTCGGCGCAGGCCTGCTCCAGGTCACCCGCCTTGCGCGAGCTGAGCATGACGCGCGCGCCCGCCTCGCCCAGGGCATGGGCCATCTGCAGCCCCAGGCCGCGCGAGCCGCCGGTCACCAGGGCCGTTTTGCCCGAAAGATCAAAAAGCTGTTGCACGCTGCGCGCCATGAATCCGCCTCCATTGATTGAAAGCCAGCGGCCATTGTGGCGGCGCTGCTGCCGCCCGCCTGTCGCCAGCGTGATTGGCGGCGCGAAGGCAGCCGGCGCCGAAGAAGATGCCCCTGGCGTGGCGCACGGGCGCCATATGGCGTAAAAGTAGCGCTTCGCTTCCCCCCAGCTCCCTCGCCCCATGCCTTCAGCAGACACCCAACGCTGGTATTTCGGCTGGAACATCGTGGCCGCGGCCACCGTGCTCACCGCCCTGACGGTGGGCATGCGCCTGGGCCTGGGGCCGCTGTTCCTGCCCATGGCCGAGGATCTGGGTTTCTCGCGCAGCCTGCTGTCGTCCATCGTCGCCTTCGGCATGCTGTGCTACGGCGCGGCCATGCCGCTGGCCGGCTGGCTGGTGGCGCGCCGTGGCACGCGCTTTGTGCTGCTGTGCGGCACGGCCATGCTGGTCGTGGCCACGCTGTGGGCCGTGAACACGCGCACGCCAATCGGCCTGATGCTGAGCTTTGGCGTGCTGATGTCCTTCGGCGCCGGCTTTACCAGCCCCATCGCCCTCACCCCCATCATCAGCCGCTGGTTCAACCGCCGTCGCGGCATGGCGCTGTTTTTCCTGTCCACGGGCTCCATGGCCGGCATCGCCATCATGACGCCCACCCTGGGCCTGGCACTGCAGCACCTGAGCTGGCAGGCCACGCTGCTGGGCTTTGCCGCACTGTTCGCCACCATTACCGTGCCCGCCGCATTGCTGGTGATGCGCGACCAGGCGCCGCCCGATGGCGACGCCCCCCTGCCCGGCAGCGCCGCCCGTGCGGCCAACCCGGTGGCGCCCGTGGGCCAGCACTACACGGTGCTGCAGGCCATGCGCACCAGCACCTTCCTGAAGATCACGCTGGGCCTGTTCGCCTGTGGCTTCAGCATGAACCTGCTGGGCACGCACGGCATGCCCATGCTCATGGATCATGGCTTTGACGCCACCACCAGCGCGCTGGGCATTGGCCTGATCGGCGTGGTGGCCATACCCAGCACCGTGGTGCTGGGCCGCCTGGCCGACCGGGTGCCGCGGCGCAAGCTGCTGGCCGCCATCTATGGCGTGCGCGGCATCGGCTTTTTTGCCCTGCTGCTGGCCGGCAGCACGCTGGAGCTGTATGGCACCTCGGTCATAGGCGGCATTGCCTGGGCGGGCAGCATCGCGCTGTCCTCGGCCATCCTGGCCGACATGTATGGCGTGCGCCTGGTGGGTGTGCTCTACGGCTGGGCCTACCTGGGCCACCAGCTGGGTGCGGCCATCAGCTCCTGGCTGGGCGGCTGGGGCTATGAGCACCTGGGCACGCATTGGATCGCCTTCGGCCTGGCCGGCGCGCTACTGATGCTGGCCTCGGGCGTGGCCCTGCTGCTGCCGGGCAAGGCGGTGCCGACGTTGGCCCCGGCATCAACCGCCTAGCAAGGCCAATCCGGTTGCGCGCCCGCAACAGGGCGACTTGAGCGCCACGGTGACACGATCCGGCGCTATGTAAAACAATTGTAAATATGTCACATGTGTGTTTTGTTATTCTGCACACATCTGGTAACGTAACCAGACAAATACTGAACATCAACTGAATTTCATTACAAGACGACACCCCGCACCATCATGGTCGCAATGAAGTCCTTCGCCGCCAGCGGCAGCTGCACGACACAGGTTCTGGCCACGCTGGCCCAGGCCCTGGCCGAGGCTCCGCCATTCGCGGCAGACTTCCTGTGCGTGTTCTACGACGCACGGCATGACGACCAGGCCATCACGCAGTTTCTGGAGCAACGGTTCCCGGGCGTCGCCCGACTGGGCGGCACCTCCTGCGCCGGGGTGATGAGCGACGCCGGACTGGGCGGGCCCGGCTCCATTGGCCTGCTGCTGGTGCAAGACCCCGAGGGCGACTACGGCACGGCGGCGGTGCGTCTGCAGGGCAACGCCGCCGATTGCGCCGAGCGCGCGCTGCAGGCGGCGCTGCAAGCCGCCGGCTGCCCGGACGAGCTGCCCGAGCTGGTCTGGATCTACCAGGCCCCGGGGCAAGAGGAGGCCGTCATCGAGGGCTTGCGCCGCATCGTCGGCGCGCGCTGCCCCATCATCGGCGGCAGCTCGGCGGACGACGATGTTGCCGGTCAATGGCGCCAGATGGGCCCGGATGGGCCACTGCACGACGGGCTGGTGGTGGCGGTGCTGTTCCCCTCCGGGGGCATAAGCCATGCCTTCGAGGGCGGTTATGAGCCCAGCGGCCACAGCGGCGTCGTCACGCGTGTCGGCGCCACGGCAGCCGGCGACGCGCGCGGCCTGCGCCACATCGTCGCCATAGACGAGCAGCCCGCCGCCGAGGTCTACAACCGCTGGCTTGGTGGCGCACTGACGGCGCACCTGGACGCGGGCGGCAACATCCTCAGGGCCAGCACCATGTGGCCGCTCGGGGTCGAGGCTGGAGCTATGGATGGCGTCAGCAGCTACCGGCTGATTCACCCCGAACGCATGGGGGCGGGCGGCACGCTGTCCACCTTCGCCCAGGTCGAGGAAGGCATGCGCCTGCACGCCATGCGCGGCCAGCGTGCGCAGCTGGTGGAGCGCGCCGGCCGGGTTGCTGCGGCAGCGGCCGCCGGCCTGCCGGCTGGGGCCGACGCTTTGGCGGGCGCCCTGGTCGTGTACTGCGCGGGCTGCATGATGGCCGTGGGCGACGACATGCCCGGGGTGGCACAGGCAGTGTCGGCGCAGCTGCGGGGCAAGCCCTTCGTCGGCTGCTTCACCTTTGGCGAACAGGGCGCGATGCTGGGCGAGAACGTCCATGGCAACCTGATGATTTCCGCAGTTGCATTTGGCAGCTAGACACCGGCGCGCATGGAAAACACCGAACAACTACGCGAAACCATAGCCGGCATGCGCCGCGAGATCGACTCGCTGCGCACCGAGAACCAACACGCCCAGCTGTTGCTGTCGGCCCTGGATGCGGTGCTGTGCACCAGCAGCGACGGCGACCTGTTTGCCGGCGTGTTCCAGGCCGTGGTGCCGGTGTTTGAATGCACCAGCGCCATGGTGCTGCTGGAGCAGGACAAGGCCGGCGCGGCACTGCACTGCGTGGCCGCCAGTTGCGCGGAGCTCATGCACCATGTCTGGCCCATCGGCCCATTGCTGCACAAGGTGTTGGCCGGGCGCACCATCAGCAGCGCCGCGCACGCCCTGCTGGATGGCTGGCCGCAGGGCCTGCCCTGCGCGTTGGAGGCGGCGCAGCCGGCGCTGTATCTGCCGCTGCTCATACAAGGCCGGCGCGGCCTGATGGTGCTGGTGCGCGACAGCGGCGCCAATGGTTTCGACCGCGGCCATGTGGCCCTGGCGCGCAAGTTTTCGGTGCTCGGCTCACATGTGCTGGCAACCCAGAGGGCGAGCCTGAAGGAAGCCGAGAACCACCGCCTGAAGGAGCTGCAAGACAAGCTGCACACGAGCCGCGAGGCGCTGCACTTTCGCGCCAACCACGACCCGCTCACCGGCCTGCCCAACCGCGCCCATGTGCAGGAGCTGGTCACCACCCTGATCGCGCGCAAGCCGCCCGGGGCGAAGCTGGCCCTGGCCTTCATCAACCTGGACGATTTCAAGCGCGTGAACGACCTGCACGGCCATGCCGCCGGCGATGCGCTGCTGCGCGAAGTCACGGCCCGCGTGCAGTCGCAGATCCGGCAGGCGGATGTCTTCGGGCGCATCAACGGCGACGAGTTCGTCATCGCCCTGGACCCCGTGGGGCAGAGCTCGGACGTGGCCCAGGTCATACAGCGCATACGCACCCGGCTGCAGCAGCCGCTGGCCCTGCACGGCACGCAGATCCTGCCCTCGGCCTCGATCGGCGTGGCCCTGTACCCCACGCATGGCGCGGACTACGAGACGCTGCGCCGCCATGCAGACCTGGCCATGAACCGCGCCAAGGCACTCGGCAAGGGCAGCGTGGCGTTCTTTACGCCGCAGCTGGGACAAGAGGCACGCGAGCGCCTGACGCTGGAGCAGCGCCTGCGCGATGCCGTCGCGGCCGGCGAGTTTTGTTGCGCCCTGCAGCGCAAGGTGGACATCCGCAGCGGCGCCATCACCGGCTTCGAGGCCCTGGCACGCTGGGTGGATGCACAGGGCAACATGCGCCTGCCGGGCCAGTTCCTGCCCCTGGCCAGCGAACTGCAACTGCTGGATGACATCGCCCTGCAGCTGGTGGCCGACCTGGTGCGGCACCTGCCCCGGCTCGACGCCATGTTCGGCAGCGATGTCAGGTACAGCGTCAACGTCTCGCCGGCGCAGGCCGTGGATGCGGCCTTCATGGCGCGGCTCACGCAAGGCCTGCCCGCGGGCCAGGCGCAGCGCTTCATCTTCGAGATCACCGAGGAGTCCCTGGCCGACACGGGCCCGCTGGAGGCCCTGGTGCTGCCCATGCTGCGCCGGGCCGGGGTGCGCATTTCCATCGACGACTTCGGCACCGGCTACTCGTCGCTGGCCAAACTGGCGGCGCTGACCGTGGACGAGCTCAAGATCGATCGCTCGCTGATACAAACCATCCACCAGCGGCCGCGCAACCAGCTGGTGTTGCGCGCCATAGAGTCCCTGGGCACGGCGCTGGGCCTGGCCATCGTCGCCGAGGGCATTGAGACGGAACAGGAGCGCGAGTTCCTGCTGAACAACACGGCGATTACCGTGGGCCAGGGCTTTCTGTTCCACAAGCCGCAGCTGATCGCAACCTTGGTGGACGATGGGCTCGCAGCCCTGGGCCAATCGCCGTCCCGGCTGCAGGCGCTCTAAAACACCCCCAAGGCCAGCCCCGTCGCCAGCGCCTCGCCCAGGGCGCGGCAGCGCTCCAGCTCATCGGCAGCGATTTGCTTGGGCGCCAGGATGGCCGCGGGCGTTTGCGCATGGGTGCAGACGATGAGCGGCTCGGCCACCGCCTTCAAACGCCAGCCGGTGGCAATGCGCGCCAGCTGGCGCGCCGCATTCTGGCCATCGCTGCCGGCGCAGATCAGGCTGGCATAGGGCCGGCCGTTGATGCGGTCGAGCACCGGGTAGTAGCAGCGGTCGAAAAAGTCCTTCATCTGCCCGCTGATGGCGGCCAGGTTCTCGGGCGTGGCGAACAAGTAGCCGTCGGCCGCCAGCATGTCATCGGGCCCGGCTTGCGCCGCATGCAGCAGGCGCACCGCCACCCCTGATTCGGCCGCCGCGCCAACGCGCGCCGCCTCGGCCATCTGGCGCGTGCCGCCGGTCAGGGAGTGGTAGACGATCAGCAGGGTCTTGGGGCTGTCCATGGGGCAAGCATAGACCTCAGGCTACGACTTATCCAATTCGGTGTCGCTGATGACGCGCACAACACCGGCAATCTAGTGCAGTGTTCGACGCTATCTGGAACATAAAACCGCGCCTTTTCGGCCTGG
>JAFEES010000114.1 GCA_018240995.1 Pseudomonadota bacterium
GGCCGAGCTGCTGCGCCGCCTGCACATCACCGCCATCCACGTCACGCACGACCAGCAGGAGGCCATGGCCATTGCCGACCGGCTGGCGGTGATGCGCGCCGGGCGCATCGTGCAGGTGGGCCGTGGCGAGGATCTGTACCGCGCCCCGGCCCACCCCTTCGTGGCCGAGTTCCTCGGCCGGGTGAACCGCATCGAACGCTCGCCCGAGGCCATCGCCCGCGGCGTGCTGACGCTAGGCGGCGCCACGCTGACCTGCCCGGCCGCGCTGAACCAGGCCGCGCTGCTGGTGCGCCCCGAAGACATAGCAATAGGCCCGTGCCAGGATGGCTGGGGCGTGGCGCGGGTCGAGCAGCGCAGCTTTCTCGGCGACCGGGTGCAGCTACGCCTGAGCACGGCCGACCTGCCCGGCCAACTGCTGGCCGACGTGGCGCGCGACGCGCCCTACCAAAACGGTGACCAGGTGGGCATACACATCAACCCACAACGCCTGATGAGTACCGCAGAGAGCATGTCATGAACACCAAGCACTACACCTTCCTGGCCCAGGTCACCGACCCGCATATCCGCGAGAGCGGCCGGCTGGCCTACGGCCGCATCAACACCGCGCCCTATCTGGAGCGCGCAATCCAGAGCGTGCTGGCGCTGCGCCAGCGGCCTGACGCGCTAGTCCTCACCGGCGACCTGACGGACTTTGGCCGCCCCGCCGAATACGCGCACTTGGCCGAGCTGCTGGCGCCGCTGGCTGACATGCCCTTGTACCTGCTGCCCGGCAACCACGACGAGCGCGCCCAGCTGCGCCAAAGCTTCGCCCACCACGGCTATCTGCAGGGCGACGGCGAATATGTGCAATACAGAGTGAAGGTCGGCCCGCTGCACCTGGTTGCGCTCGACACGGTGGTGCCGGGCCAAAGCCACGGCACGCTGTGCGCCAGGCGCCTGGCCTGGTTGGAACGCGAGCTCGCCGCCTGCCGGGACGAGCCGGTGGTGATTGCCATGCACCATCCGCCCTTTCGTACGCTCATCGGCCATATGGACAAGATCGGCCTGCTGGAAGGTGGCGCACAGCTGGAGGCAATCGTGGCGCGCCATGCCAACGTGGAGCGCATCATCTGCGGCCATCTGCACCGCGCCATCGATGTACGTTTCGGCGGCACTATCGCCAGCACCTGCCCGGCCCCGGGGCACCAGGTGGCACTGGACCTGCAACCCGACGCACCATCGGCCTGGATGCTGGAGCCACCGGCGTTTCGCATCCATGCCTGGGACGGCCAGCGGCTGGTGTCGCACCTGGCGGCATCAGGAATTTTTGAAGGCCCCTATCCTTTCCACGAAAATGGCATGCTCATAGACTGATAGCGCTCCGACCCGGCCCCCACATATGAAGCACCTGCTGAACCTGCTCGCCGCCATTGCCCTGCTGGTGTGGGGCATACAAATGGTGCGCACCGGCATCCTGCGCGTGTTTGGCGCCAATTTGCGCCAGCTGATTGCGCATGGGGTGCGCACGCATTTCCTGGCCATACTGTCGGGCGTGGGGGTGACGGCCGTGGTGCAGTCAAGCACCGCCACGGCGCTGATCGTCTCGGCCTTTGTCGGCCAGGGCCTGATTTCCCTGGTGGCGGCCCTGTCGGTGATGCAGGGCGCCAACGTGGGCACGGCCGTGATGGCGGTGGTGTTCTCGATGGATCTGTCGTGGCTGTCGCCGCTGTGCATTTTTCTCGGCGTGGTGCTGTACGTGGTGCGCGAGGACGGCAAGCTGGGCCGCGTCGGGCGCGTGCTCATCGGCCTGGGGCTGATGCTGCTGGCCCTGCAGCTGATCACCCAGGCCGCCGAGGTGCTGACCGAGTCCGAGGTGGTGCGCGCCCTGCTCGCGGCGCTGACCAGCGACATCACGATGGAGATCGTCGTCGGCGCCATCCTCGCCGTTGTCTCCTACTCCAGCCTGGCGGCCGTGCTGCTGGTGGCCACGCTGGCCGGCTCGGGCGGCATTCCGACGGCGGTGGCGCTGGGCCTGGTGATTGGCGCCAACCTAGGCAGCGGCCTGCTGGCCGTGCTGACCACGCTGCGCTCCAGCGTCGAGGTGCGCCAGGTGCCGCTGGGCAACCTGCTGTTCAGGTCGGCCAGCGCGCTGGTAATGATTCCGGTGATCGCGCCCTGGCAGACCTATATCACGCACCTGATACACGACAGGGTCAGCCAGGTGGTGCTGTTCCACCTGGCATTCAACATCATAGGCACGCTGATCTGCCTGCCGCTGACCGGGCTGGTGGCCGGCATCGTGGAAAAAATGCTGCGCCGCCAGGAGCTGCCGGCCTCGCTGTCGCGCCCGCACCATCTTGATCCCTCCGCCCTGGCCACGCCCTCGCTGGCGATCTCCTGCGCCGCACGCGAGGCCCTGCACCTGGCGGATCTGGTGGAGACCATGCTCAATGGCCTGAAGACCGTGTGGCAAAGCGACGACGAGAAGCTGGCGGCCGAGCTGCGCGGCATGGACGACCAGGTGGACAGCCTGTATTCGTCCATCAAGTACTACATGACGAAGATCTCGCGCTCCGAGCTGGACGAGGCCGAGGGCCGGCGCTGGACGGAAATCATCAGCTTCACCATCAACATGGAGCAGATCGGCGACCTGGTGGAGCGCGTGCTGCAGGATGTGGAGGACAAGAAGATCAAGAAGGGACGCCAGTTCTCGCATGCCGGCCTGCAGGAGATCAACGAGATGCACGACCACCTGGTGGCCAACCTGCGCCTGGCGATGAGCGTGTTCCTGACCAGCAACGCGCGCGAGGCGCAAAAGCTGCTGGAGGAAAAGACGCGCTTTCGCGAGCTGGAGCTGGCCTATGCCGCTTCGCACCTGAACCGCCTGGCGGAAAACACCCTGCAAAGCATAGAAACCAGCTCGCTGCACATCGACATCATCAGCGACTTGAAGCGCATCAACTCGCTGCTGTGCTCCGTGGCCTACCCGGTGCTTGAGGCCAGCAGCGCGCTTCGCCCGCTGTCGCAGGAGCCCGAGGTGCCGACCACGCAGAACGACCGGCTCTAAAACCTGTTGTGCTACCAGCCGTAAAAGGCGGCCAGCACCAGCGCCGCCTCGGGCGTGAAGGCGCCCTCGGCCAGGCGCGCCTGCACCACGTCATGGGCCAGGCACTCGAAGCGCGCCACCTCACCGTCCTGGTTGCAGGGGCGAGTGTTCTCGGGCAGCGTGGCCTGGTACCAGTGGATGGTCTCGACCATGTAGCCGGCGCCGCCGCCCTCGCCGCTGGGCAGGGCAAACTGCACCAGGCCGCCCGGCCGCAGCCCGGCCAGCTGCGCCGGGCGCAGGCCGGCCTCTTCCCAGGTCTCGCGTTCGACGGCCTGCTCCAGGCTGTCGGCGGCCGATACCATGCCGCCCATCAGCGTGTCCCACATGCCGGGGTTGTTGGCCTTGGTGCACGAGCGCTGCTGCACCCACATGGCGGCACCATCCGCCGTGCCGCCCACCAGGTGCACGGCCCGCGTGGCCAGGCCCAGCACGCGCACGGCGCCGCGCTCCACGGTGGCCAGGCTGCGGCCGTCCGCGCCGCACACGGCCAGCTGCTCATTGCGCCACGGGCCGCAGCGGCCGGCGGCGCGCAGGGCCTGGGCCAGGGCGTTCAAGGCGGCCGTGGCGCCCGCAGCGGGCAGGGCCCAGGCAGGCGCGCCATCATGCTGCACAAGTGATAGCTGATGACGATTATCCAGCAAGCGCTTGAAGTCAATTTTGTCGAAAACATCGGCATCGACCGAGCCTATGACATCACCCCCCAGCAGCAGCGGCAGGCGCGCCGCCGCGGGGCCGCTGCGGGCGCGCGCGCGCGCCTCGGCCACCCAGGCTGGCGCCATGCCGCTGGCGGCCATCACGGCAGCGTCAGGATGGTGGAGCCGGTGGTCTTGCGCGCCTCCAGGTCGCGGTGTGCCTGCTGCACGTCGGCCAGTGCATAGCGCTGGGCGATGTGGATCTTCACCTGGCCGCTGGCGACCACGGCGAACAGCTCATCGGCCATGGCCTGCGTGGACTCGCGCGAGCGGATGTGCGTGAATATCGTCTGGCGCGTGACGTACAGCGAGCCCTTGGCCCCCAGCATGCCAGGGGCGAACGGCGCCACGGGCCCCGAGGCGTTGCCAAAGCTGGCCATCAGGCCGAAGGGGCGCAGGCAATCGAGCGACTTGTCCCAGGTGTCCTTGCCCACCGAGTCGTAGACCACCTTCACGCCCTGGCCGCCGGTAATGTCCTTGACGCGCGCGGCGAAGTCTTCCTTGGCGTAATTGATGGCGTGGGCCGCGCCGTTGTCCAGGGCCAGCTGGCATTTGGCGTCCGAGCCCGCCGTGGCGATGAGCCGCAGGCCCAGGGCCCGCGCCCACTGGCAGGCGATCAGGCCCACGCCCCCGGCGGCGGCGTGGAACAGCACATGGTCGCCCGGCTCCAGCCCCTCCACGGGGCGCGTCTTTTTCAGCAGGTACTGCGCCGTCAGGCCCTTGAGCATCATGGCCGCGCCGGTCTCGAAGCTGATGGCCTCGGGCAGCTTGCACACGCACATGGCGGGCAGCACGCGGCTTTCGCAATAACTGCCGGGCGGGTTGCTGGCGTAGGCCGCACGGTCGCCCACCCGCAGGTGCGTGACGCCATCCCCCACGGCCTCGATCACGCCGGCTGCCTCCATGCCTATGCCGGCGGGCATGTTCAGGGGATAGAGGCCGGTGCGGTGGTAGACGTCGATGAAGTTCAGCCCCACGGCGTGGTGGCGTATGCGCACCTGGCCCGGGCCGGGCTCGCCCACGCTGACCTGTACGACCTGCAGCTCTTCGGGGCCGCCATGCTGGCGGATTTGTACGGCGAGGGTCATGGGCGGGCTCTCCTGTAAGGCAACACAAAGATCCGGCCATGGTGCCATGTTTGGCCAGCCCCTGCCCTGCGCGGGGCACCCGCTTGGCTTACAGTCCCAAGCCCTATGACCCAACGACTCTCGCCTGGCACGATTGCCATGCTCGCCGCCGCGCCGCTGATGTGGGCCGGCAATGCCGTGGTCGGCCGTGCGCTGCACCAGCTGATTGCCCCCAGTACCCTGAACTTCATGCGCTGGCTGCTGGCCTTTGTGCTGCTCTTGCCGCTGGCCTGGCAGGTGCTGCGCCCCGGCAGCGGCCTGTGGCCGCATTGGCGCCGCTACGCTGCCCTGGGCCTGTTTGGCATTGGCAGCTACAACGCGCTGCAGTACCTGGCGCTGCAGACCTCGACGCCGCTGAACGTGACGCTGGTGGGTTCGGGCATGCCGGTGTGGATGCTGGTCGTGGGCGCACTATTCTTCGGCGTGCCGGCCACGCGCCGGCAATTGGCGGGTGCGCTGCTGTCGATGGCCGGCGTGCTGCTGGTCTTGAGCCGCGGCAGCTGGCAGGAGCTGCTGGCGCTGCGCCTGGTGGCGGGCGACTTGTACATGGTGCTGGCCACCATCTCCTGGGCGCTGTACAGCTGGCTGCTGGTGCGCACCAGCGAGCCACAGGGCCTGCGCGGCGACTGGGCGGCCATTTTGATGGCGCAGCTGGTCTTTGGCCTGGCCTGGTCGGGTGCATTTGCCGGCGTGGAATGGTCGCTGGGCCGTGCGCACATCGACTGGAGCTGGCCACTGGCCGCCGGCCTGGCCTTCATCGCCATAGGGCCGGCCGTGCTGGCCTACCGCTTTTGGGGCGCGGGCGTGCAGCGCGCAGGGCCGGTGGCGGCAGGTTTCTTCATCAACCTGACGCCCCTATTTGCGGCCCTGCTGTCGGCGGCCTTCCTGGGCGAGGCGCCGCACCTGTACCACGGCGCCGCCTTCTTGCTCATCGTCGGTGGCATCGTGGTGTCGTCGCGGCGGGCGTAGACTTAAAAAGTACCGGGGTAGGCGCCGCCATCGGCCAGGATGTTTTGGCCGGTGATGTAGCCGGCCTGCACGCTGCAAAGGAAGGCACAGATGGCGCCAAATTCCTGCGGCTGGCCGAAGCGCCCCGCCGGTATCCCGGCCTGCTGGGCGCGGCGCACCTCCTCGATACCCTTGCCCGACCTGGCCGCCGCGGCGCCCAGGGTGGCGGCCAGGCGGTCGGTGTCGAACTTGCCCGGCAGCAGGTTGTTGATGGTCACGCCGCGCGCCGCAATGGCGCTGCGCGCCAGGCCGGCGGCGAAGCCCGTCAGGCCGCTGCGCGCGCCGTTGGACAGGCCCAGGATGTCGATGGGCGCCTTCACCGCGCCCGAGGTAATGTTGACGATGCGGCCAAAGCCGCGCGCCGCCATGCCGTCCACGGTGGCGCGCATGAGCTCTATGGGGGTGAGCATGTTGGCGTCCACGGCGCGCAGCCAAGCGGCGCGATCCCAGTCGCGAAAGTCACCGGGCGGCGGGCCGCCGGCGTTGCTGACGACGATGTCAAAGCCCTGGCCCGGGCCACCGGCCACGTTGAAGACCGCCGCGCGACCCTCGGGCGTGGTGATGTCGGCGGCCACGGCCAGCACCTGGGGTTGGGTGGCGCTTGCACCCCTGGGGCCTGCTGCATCAGCGCCGTAAGCTATCAATTGCGCAGCAGCAGCGTGCAGGGCCTCGGGCGTGCGCGCGTTGAGCACCAGGTTCACGCCCTCGCGCACCAGGGCCTGGGCGCAGCCAAAACCCAGGCCCTTGCTGGCGCCGCACACCAGCGCCCATTTACCTTCGATGCCCAAATCCATGCCGTGCTCCTTGAAATCAATGCTTGAACATGCGCTGGTGCAGCCGGCGCAGCGACCACCAGACGCTAGCCGCCACCAGCGGTATGGCCAGCGCCGCGGTGCTCTCGGGCGACCAGGGCCAGCCCAGTTTTTGCGCACCCTTGGCCAGGTAGCTCACCAGGCCCACGATGTAATAGGTGATGGCCGCGACCGACAGGCCCTCCACCGTGGACTGGAGCTTGAGCTGCAGATCCTGGCGCTGGTTCATGGTGGCCAGCAGCGCCTGGCTGCTTTGCTGCTGCTCGATTTCGACGCGCGTGCGCAGCAGGTTGCTGATGCGCGAGACGCGCTCGCTCAGGGCGTTCTGTCGGCGCGACACCCATTCGCAGGTGCTGCGCGCCGGGCTCAGGCGCCTATCCATGAAGTCGCCAATGGTCTGCATGCCGCCCAGGCGCGACTCGGCAATGTCCCGGATGCGCAGGTCTACCAGCTGGAAATACGCGCTGCTGGCGGAAAAACGCGCATGGGTGGCGGCGTACTGGCTCTCCACCTGGCCGGCCAGCCGCGTCAGGCGATCGAGCAACTCAGGCTCCATGTCGCGCTCTGCCGAGCGTATGGCGTCGGCCAGCGCCGCCAGCTCCTGCTCGGCGCGCGCCAGCACGGCCGCGGCGTCGCGCGCCACGGGCAGGCCCACCAGGCCGGCCATGCGGTAGGTCTCGATCTCCAGCAGGCGCTGCACCAGACGCCCCAGGCGCCGCGGCGCCATGCTGCCGGCCAGCAGCAGCATGCGCGAGCTGCCGTCGGCATGGATGCAGAAGTCGGTGAACACCTCGCCATGGCCGTGCGCCACGCTGGAGGCCACCAGCGAGTCCTCGCGCAGCAGCTCGCCAAAGCGCGGCAGCTCGTCATGTTCGCGCGTGGGTAGCACCCACAGCTGCAGCTGGCACAGGCACAGGCCGGGTAGCTGCGACAGCCATTCGCGCGGCACGGCGTCGGTGGCCGCGGCCGGGGTGCGTTGCTGCCAGGCGTCGGCCGCCAGCGGCACGCTGAAGGTCCAGGTGACGAACTCGGTGTGCAGCTCCCAGCGCAGGCGAAAGCCCCCCAGGCTGGCGCGCAGGTGCGTGCTGTGCGCATCGGGCAGGGCCTGATGCTGGTCGCGCAGCAGGGCGGCCAGGTGGGCGCGGCTGGCCTCGCGCTGCTGGGCGTCGGCCCACATCACGATATGCGCAATGGCCACGGGCGCCGCCAGCGCCTCGGGCGGGCGGGCGTGGATTTCGTTGTGCAGCGGCGCGCGCTGCGGGTGCTGTGCGAGAAGATGTTCCAGGGGCATGGGCGATTATCGTGTGCGCAACGCAGACGCCATAACGCGGCACGGCACCCGAAGGTGCCGTGTCTGCGATCAGGTCACGAGGACTGCATCATTC